>NZ_JBHGZU010000013.1:0-126870 GCF_042610415.1 Pseudomonas sp. MD330_10 | reverse complement strand
AGCTAACCAATACTAATTGCCCGTGAGGCTTGACCATATAACACCCAAGCAATTTGAGTCGAAAGGCCAGATTGCGGTGTGTGAAGACGCAATGAACCGAAAGTTCGATGCTCACAAAACACCGACAGCTGTCACATACCCAATTTGCTGAAGCGAGGCCAAAAGGTCACGAGTCAGTACCCGAATTTCTTGACGACCATAGAGCATTGGAACCACCTGATCCCATCCCGAACTCAGCAGTGAAACGATGCATCGCCGATGGTAGTGTGGGGTTTCCCCATGTGAGAGTAGGTCATCGTCAAGATTAAATTCCGAAACCCCAATTGCGAAAGCAATTGGGGTTTTGTTTTGCGCGCTGGAAAACATTAGAAGCTCGATTAGGTTTACCTTCTACTCAGTCCAAGAGCACCGCCAAATCGCCGACAAATTTGAACAGTTATTTCTGAACCAGACCACTAGAATAGGCACCTAACCATTTTTAGAGTCAGAGCCCTACTATGCCCGATCCGGTTGATGCCACAGAGGTGTCGGATTTACCGCTGGACGACCTGGTGGCCTGCCATGAGTGCGACCTGCTGATGCGCAAACCCGTGCTCGCTGTTGGCGAAAAAGCCCAGTGCCCACGTTGCGGTTACGAGCTGTACGCTCACCGACATAACGTGGTTGAGCGAAGCCTTGCCTTGGTACTTGCTGCACTGTTGTTGTACATCCCTGCGAACTTTCTGCCGATCATGCAGCTCAATCTACTGGGTCAGTCTTCCGAGGACACCGTGTGGAGCGGCGTTGTCGGTCTCTTCGACACAGGCATGCAGGGTGTGGCCATCGTGGTCTTCCTTTGCAGCATGGGCATTCCCTTGCTCAAGTTGCTGTGTCAGTTAGCCGTGCTGTTGAGCATACGGTGGAACATCGGCCGCAGTTATGGCCTGCTGTTCTACCGCATTTACCACCACATGAAAGATTGGGGGATGCTGGAGGTCTACTTGATGGGCGTACTGGTGGCGATCGTCAAGCTCGCTGACATGGCGTCCATCACGATTGGCCTGGGCCTTGGTTGCTTTGTCAGTTTGTTGATGGTTCAGGTCCTGCTTGAGGTGGTGATGTCGCCCCACCAGATCTGGCAAGCGCTGTCAGGGGAGGATGATCATGCGGGCGATTGATGCGGGCATTCTGATTTGCACAGAATGCCATGAGTTGAATAAGCAAGAGCCAGATGTGGATGAGCAAGTGTGCAGCCGCTGTGGCGCGCTGGTTCATGCTCGCCGCCCTGATAGCCTTACTCGTACTTGGGCGTTGTTGATCACCGCCGCTTTGCTCTACATCCCTGCCAATATGCTGCCCATCATGACGGTCAACTCCTTGGGGCAGGGCGATCCCAGTACCATTATGGCCGGTGTTATCCAGCTGGTGCAGCATGGTATGTACCCGATTGCCGCAGTGGTATTCATCGCGAGTATTCTTGTGCCGACATTCAAGCTGGTGGGTATCGGTTTGTTACTGTTCTCGGTGCAGCGCCATCAACCGCTCTCGGCGCAACAACGTATCGTGATGTACCGTTTTATTGAATTCATTGGCCGCTGGTCCATGTTGGATATCTTCGTGATCGCCATCCTCGTGGCGGTCGTAAACTTTGGACGACTTGCCAGCGTCGAGGCCAACCTCGGCGCTGCGGCGTTCGCCAGTGTGGTGATCTTGACGATGCTTGCCGCTGTAACTTTCGATCCCCGACTGATTTGGGATAACACGGAGTCGGACGACGACCATGAGTGACTTGCCTAAAGCTAAAACCCGCCCTGCTTCCAACTGGTCAGCCATATGGGTGTTGCCTCTGATTGCCCTGATTATCGGCGGGTGGCTGGGGTGGCGTGCTTACTCCCAGCAGGGCATCGAAATCCAGGTGCGCTTTGAAAGCGGCGAGGGCATCCAGGTCAACAAAACCGAAGTGGTTTATAAAGGCATGCCCGTGGGCAAGGTCAAAGCCTTGGCACTTGATGACGAAGGCAACAATCGCGGGGTGATCGCCACCATCGAGATGGGTAAGGACGTCGAGCAATACCTCAAAACCAACACGCGCTTCTGGCTGGTCAAGCCCAGCGTCAGCCTCGCGGGCATCACCGGTTTGGAGACCCTGGTATCAGGCAACTACATCGCTGCCAGCCCTGGCGATGGCGAACCCACTCGCAAATTCAAGGCGCTTTCCGAAGAGCCGCCTCTGTCCGACGCCAAGCCCGGCCTGCACCTGACCGTCAAAGCCGACCGCCTCGGCTCACTCAACCGTGGCAGCCCGGTGTTCTACAAGCAGATCCAGGTGGGTCAGGTCAAAAGCTATCTGCTGTCCGAAGACCAAAGCACCGTTGAGATCAAACTCTACATCGAGCCGACTTACGCGCACCTGGTGCGCAAACACACGCGTTTTTGGAATGCCAGCGGTATCAGCATCGACGCTAACCTCTCCGGCGTCAAAGTGCGCAGCGAGTCGCTTTCCAGCATCGTAGCCGGTGGTATCGCCTTCGCCACGCCAGAAAATCGCAAAGACAGTCCGCCCACCGATCCAAGCTTGCCGTTCCGCTTGTACGAAGATTTCGACGCGGCCGCCGCCGGTATTCGTGTGAAGGTCAAGCTGGCTGACTTCGAAGGCCTGCAAGCGGGGCGCACGCCGGTCATGTACAAGGGCATCCAGGTCGGTAGCCTGAAAACTCTGAAGATCGATCCGGATCTGTCCAGCGCCAATGCGGAATTGACCCTAGACCCCTTGGCCGAAGATTACCTGGTGCAGGACACCCAGTTCTGGGTGGTGAAACCTTCCATCTCCCTTGCCGGCATCACCGGTCTGGAAGCCTTGGTCAAAGGTAACTACATTGCCATCCGCCCTGGTGACAAAGGCAGTGCCCCGCAACGTGAGTTTGTCGCGCGGGCCAAAGCGCCGCCGTTGGACCTGCGTTCTCCGGGCCTGCATATGGTGTTGTTCACCGACAACCTGGGCTCCCTGGATGTCGGCAGCCCGATCCTCTACAAGCAGGTCAAAGTCGGTTCGGTGCAGAGCTACCAATTCTCGCGCAAGAGCAAGCAACTGGTGATTGGCGTTCACATCGAGAAGGAATACGAAAACCTCGTCAACGGTTCGACGCGGTTCTGGAATGCCAGCGGCGTGACGCTGACCGGCGGCCTGACCGGCGGCATCCAAGTAAAAAGTGAGTCCCTGGCGAGCCTGATGGCCGGCGGTATCGCTTTCGAAACCCCGCAGGCAAACGTTCCGCTGAAAAAACGTATCCCTCGTTTCCGTCTGTTTGCCGACCGTGAGGCCGCCAATCAACATGGGACCCTCGTCACCATCAAGGTCGACCGCGCCGATGGCCTGCGCCCAGGAACCCCGGTGCGCTTCAAGGGGTTGGATGTGGGCAAGATCGAAAGTGTCGACCTGAGTGCCGATATGCAGTCGGTCATGCTCAGTGCGCGTATCACCCAAGTGGCCGATCGCGTTGCGCGCGTCGGCAGTCAGTTCTGGGTGGTCAAGCCTGAGTTGGGCCTGATGAAAACGTCCAACCTCGAAACCTTGGTCACCGGTCAGTACATCGAGGTGCAACCGGCGGCGAAAAATGCCGGCCCGCAGAAAAATTTCGTCGCGCTAAATCAACCGCCGGAAGTCGTGAACCAAGAAGCTGGTTTGAGACTGGTCCTGAGCGCAGCGCGTCGCGGTTCTCTCAAGGAAGGCGTGCCGGTTACCTATCGTGAAGTCACCGTGGGCAAAGTCACCGGTTACGAGCTGGGCCAGACTGCCGACCGTGTGTTGATCCATATCCTGATCGAACCCAAGTACGCGCCGTTGGTGCGCAGTGGCAGCCGTTTCTGGAACACCAGTGGGTTCGGGCTCGACTTCGGCCTGTTCAAAGGCGCAACGGTACGCACCGAGTCCCTGGAGACTCTGGTGGCGGGTGGTATTGCATTCGCCACGCCGGAGGGTGAGCGCATGGGTAACGCCGCGCGTGCCCAACAAACCTTTCCGCTGTTCGACAAGTTCGAAGATGAATGGCTGACCTGGGCGCCCAAGATTCCACTGGGCAAATAAACCGAGGCGCGGCAATCGGGGGCAAGCCCCCTCCCACATAAATCGGGATGTGGGAGGGCTTGCTCCCGACAAGAGCCTCAACATCACCACAAAAAAAGGCCGCGATCCATAAGATCGCGGCCTTTTTGCATTTCAGTGCAACCGGTCAGACTTCATCCAGCTCCGGTTCATCCGCCTGCACGTTTACCGTGGCCTTCACCACATCACGACGACGGATGTACTTCCAGTCCGCCTCGTCGATGTAGATACCATTCGGTCCGCTACCGCCTTCCAAGTCGATAGCCACCTGGGCGGAAACCTGGGGTTTCACACTCGCCAGGATCGGCACGAAGCCCAGCTGCAAACTGGTTTCCAGCAGCGCGGCCTGGTTCTTCTCATCAATATCCGCCGCTTCATCCAGGTAGTACGGCAAACGCACACGACCGGCCTGGTCGCGGTCCATCAAGTGCAGCAACAAATACATGTTGGTCAGCGCCTTGATGGTCATGGTAGTGCCGTTGGACGCCGCGCCATCGATATCGGTGTGAATCACCGGCTGGCCGTTGACCTTAGTGATTTCGAAGGCCAGCTCGAACAGATCCTTGAGGCCCAACTGGTTATGGTTGGCGGCCACCAGGCGAGCCAGGTATTCCTTGGCTTCTTCGTTCTTGTTGTCCTGCTCGGCGCTCTGGCTGAGATCGAACACCGACAGGGTTTCGCCTTCTTCGTATTGACCGGCGCTGTGGATGATCTGGTCGATATGCTTGAGCGCTTCCTTGTTCGGTGCCAGTACGATGCGGAAGCTCTGCAGGTTGGACACCTGACGCTTGTTGATCTCGCGGTTGAACAGCGCCAGTTGGTGTTCAAGGCTGTCGTAATCGCTGCGGATATTGCGCAAGGTGCGCGCGATATCAGTGACCGCCGCACGGCGTGCCTTGCCCAGGGTCAGGGCTTCATCGGTGCGGTGGGCATAAGCGTTGATCAGCAGTTGCAGGCGACGTTCCACATCATCCTCGCTGTCGAACTTGGCCACACCCTTGAGGCGCACCTGAGCGTACAGCGCTTCGATCTGACCATCGGCGCGTAGCAGGCCCTGCCAGCTGTCCTGATAGTCATTGAGCAGCGGCAGCAGATTGTCCATGGAATCGTCGATAGGGTCCATGAACGGCGTGCCGAACGGCAAGTCCGCAGGCAGTAATTGACGACGGCGCAACGCGTCATCCAATGTGCGCTGCTTGGCTTCCATGTCGCCGATTTGACGCCCGACCAGTTGCAGCTTGGCCGACAGTTGCTGGACTCGTTCGGTAAACGCGTCGCTGGAGCGCTTCAACTCGTCCTGGGCCGCTTCCATCTGCGCCAGGCTTTCCAGCTTCTCACCTTCTTCGGCGCTCAAGGTCTGCGCGCGACGGAAATCCTCCAAGGCTTTCTGTGCGTCCAGCACCTGCTGGTACAGCGCTTCGGTCTGGGTTTTGCTCGCGGCGCGGTCAGCCGCCACGGCTTGCTGAGTTTTGAGCTGCTTGAGTTCTTTTTCCAGGCGCTCTTTCTGGTCGCGCAACGCCGCACGATCCGCGAGGGCCTGCAATGCCGGCGGTTCGATGTGGGAAATGTCGATAGACAACCCCGGCACTTCAAAGCGCTCGCCCTTGAAGCCATCAAGGATCTGCTCCAGGGATTTAACCCACAGGCCATCCTCATCCAGCGTGATGCCATGCTCGCCCAACGGCAGGCTGAACAGCGCACTGTTGAACAGTCGCATCAGACGCTCGACATCCTGCTGTGAGAATTCTTCCCGCAGCTTGGCGTAGCTGTTGTTGTCCGCATGGTCTAGCTGCTGCTTGACCGACTTCAAGCGCTTTTCCAGGTCACGCAAGCGCTCGTCCAAGTCTTCGGCGCTGAACTGTCGCGACTGCGCCAGCGCGCCCGCGAGTTCGTCGTGAGCGTCCTTGGCCGCGAGCAATTGCTGCTCCAGCACTTTCACATCGTCCACCAACGCGAAGCGATGTTTGAGCACCGACAATTCACCCAGCCAACGCTGGATGCCGCTGATTTCCCGCTCCAGGCGCATCAGCTCTTGAGTGCCGCCGCGCTGGTCGTTCTGCAGCGCGTCCTGTTCGTTGCGGTAATGCTCGGCCTGGATGGTCAGCTCTTCCTTGCGTGCACTGGCGTAGTCCGACCAGGTGCCCAGCAGCGAATCCAACAGTGGCGACAGGCGATGCAGTTTGCCGCGCAGGATGTCGCGGTGCTTCACGCCATTGGCCAGGGCTTCGACCAGCGGCCCGGCGGCCACCAGGGAGTTGTAGTCCTGTTCCATGCGTCGCACATCGCGGAAGGCTTCTTCGCACGCGGCGATGTAATCCACACTGCCGGAACGCAGGCTGTGTTCAAACGCATCGAGGAACAGCTGCTTGAGCTTGGCCGCGGTGATTTCGCGCATGTGCAGCAGGTTGATAAACAGCGCGCGGAAGGTCTTCAGGCTCTGCTCGCTGGTGGAGCGCAGCGGGATCAATGTCAGGTCCAGCGGGATCGACGTGTGGCCGCCGACCAGCAAACGCCGCAGTTCATCCGGCTTGAGTTCGTAAGCCTTGAGGCCCTCGCGCTCAAGGTTGGTGAACAGTTCTTTCTGACGCAGGCAGGTGTCGTTTTTCTGGTAGTGGGCCAGGTCGAGCTTGCCGGCATAGGCAAAGAATTGGTGGCCGAAACCACCGCCCGGCCCGCGGCCGACCACACCGATCACATGCGGGCCGTGGGGCAGGGAGACTTCCACGAGGATGTAGCTGGTGTCGCTGGCAAAGTAGAAGCGCCGCGATTGTTCCAGGGTGTACTTGCCGAAACTCATGTCCGACATGCGCGCCAGGATCGGGAACTGCAGGGCGTTGATTGAGGCGGACTTACCCAGGTTGTTCGCGCCGTACACCGACAGCGGCTCTTCCAGCGGAAACAAGCCCAGGCTGTAACCGGCGGTGTTCAATAGGGCGAAGCGGCGGATGCCGTAGCGTTCCTTACTCATGCGTCGGTCTCCTGTTCTTCGGCAATGGCACGGGCCAGGGCGTCTTCTTCGCTCTCGTTGTCAAACTCGCTGAGGTCCAGCGGGTCATCGGTCTGCAGCAGTTTCTCATCGCTGTCTTCGTCGATGATCACCGGCGCCGGCAGAGGCAAGACGCTGTGCACACTGGCTGCCAGGTCGCGGTCCTGCTGCACCGACAGGCACACGTCGAGGAACCGGTGCATCGGCGGCAGGAAGCGGTACACGCCGTTGTCTTCGCTGGCGAATCCGAGTTGGGTCATGCGGCGCATGATTTTTTCTTCGAGTTCTTCCTGGGTCTGCACTTCGGCCTGAATAAACAGGTCGCGGTACTTTTCCAGCAGCGACGGCAGCTCGTCGCGGCCCAGGCTGCCACCGTCCAGCACAGCGATTGGGTCGCGGCCCTGGTCGGCCAGGTGCTCGACGATGATGAAGGTGAATAGCGCCAGGCGCTGCGCGGTCTTGTTGACCTGCGCGGCAGCCACGGCGGTGTCGGGCACGAAGTAGTAGAAGCCCCGAGTGTCGCAAACCAGCTCAAAGCCCAGGGCCTTGAACAACGTGCGGTACTGGTCCTGGAAGTTCGACAGTTGGGCGTACAGCTCCGGGTCGCGGCGGCTGACATGGTAACCCTTGAACAGCTCGCGGAAGATCGGCGCCAGCTGGGACAGTTCGGATAGATCAAGATGCATGAGGAATGCTCGCAGAATGCTCGGCCGCGTCAGGCGTGGCCGGGAGCAGGGCGAAGGAGCGCAGGCTGACCTGGTGCTCGTGGGTGTGATAGTCGCGACGTTCCAGGCGTTCGCGCTTGAAGCGTTTTTCGCGGGACAGGCGTGAGAACCAGTACAGCAATTCGTCGGTGGCGCCGTCCGGTTCCTGCTCCAGCAGCCAAGTCATCAAGTCCGGCATCGGCAACGCGTCTTCGCAGCGTTCGAGCATCTCTTTGACCGTGCGCGGCGCGCGTTGGGCTTCGCCCTTGTGGGACTTGTGAGCCTTGGGGAACCGCGCAGGCTTGGGCTCGAAATTCGCCAGGGCATACACATAGGCTTCGACCTGGCTCGCACTGCCCAGGAAGGTACTTTGCGGTCGGGTAAACATCGGCATTGCCGCTTGCGGCACCGCGTCCAGGCCCTTGCGTCGAATGGCCGACAAGGCCAGCGCCG
Source organism: Pseudomonas sp. MD330_10 (assembly GCF_042610415.1). Lineage (NCBI taxonomy): Bacteria > Pseudomonadati > Pseudomonadota > Gammaproteobacteria > Pseudomonadales > Pseudomonadaceae > Pseudomonas > Pseudomonas sp. MD330_10. Next base: position 118,646 of record NZ_JBHGZU010000013.1, on the reverse strand, counting down.
CGCCACGGGTCACGGCGTTGTGCCGGCGCGCTTCTTCACGCAGCGGCAGCAGCAGTTCCCGCGCATGGCGCAAGGTCAGTTGGGCGCTGGTCTGCATTTCGAGGATGCGCGCGTGGGTACGCAGCAGCATGTCATCGTCCACCAGATGGCCGAGGCGCTGCTGTTCGGTGAGCAGGCGCAACAGCACGTTTTCCACTTTGCGCACGCCTTGTTCGAAGGCGCCGTCGGCGTTCACCAGTTGGATCATCGGTTCGACGTATTCGTCCCAGGTCGCCAAGACCTCGGCGTAACGCTGGCGCAACGGGATCTGCCGGTCACTGGTCTTGGCGCGGTCGGCCACGGCGGCCAGGGCCTGTTCGTCGTTGGCGAGTTTTTTCAGCACGTCGCGCACGCGCATGTCGAGCAAGCGCAGTTGGCGGGCCAGGTCGTGGCCGTCGCGGATGTCGAAGGCGTCCTGGATATAACCGGCCAGGCGCTCAAGGTGGCGCAGGTAGGCTTCAATCTCCAGGCACAGGCCCAGCCGGTGCTCCTTGCGAAGATAGGCCAGGAAATCGTGGATCTGCGCGTTAAGCTCGAAGCGATTCGGGCTCTTGGCCACAGGCACGAGGATGTCGAGGCGAATCCACACGTCCAACAGGCTGGTGATGTCCTGGGGCGTGCTGTCCAGTTGTTGGGCGGCCAGTTGCGCGCGCAGCTCGCCGAGGCTCAGGGTGCCTTGGTCGAAGTGTTCGCACAGTGGCTCAAGTAAGGCCCAGTGTTCGGCGAGGGCGCGCAGGACGCGCTTGGGTTCGATCATGGGAATGGCCGCTGGTTGGCGATTAAAAGTCGCGATTGTACTGCATCGGACGGGGGATTTATCCACAGCCGGTCAGTGTGCAGTGGGCGATTGTGAGCGAACAGCGGTAGAATCCCCGCTCTTTACTTATCCACAAGTGGCCGAGCTGTGCTTATCGAGTCCCGACGTCGCGCTTACTTGACCGCCATGCAGGTGGTCAATTGGCTGCCCCGTACCGAACTGCCGTTTGCCGCACCGTCGCGGCCCGAGTTGCTGCAAGCGCTTGAGCCCGACGCGGTGTTCGAGTCTTCGGGGGAGGAAGCGGCCCCGCCGGTCGCGGTGATCAAGTCTGCGCCCGAGACACGCCCAACGGTGGAGCGGGCCAAGATCGAAGTCCCGCGGCCCTCGCCAGTGGTCAAGCCGGCCGTGGTCGAAGAGGCTGCGCCGGTGGTCAAGGCGCCGGTGGTGCCGCCGCCGCGTTTTGCCCTGCAATTGCTGCGCGCCGGGCGTTGCCTGCTGCTGGTGGAGCTGCCCACCGGCGAGCGCTTCCAGACCCGCGACCCGGCCTATCTATTGCTCAAGGACATGCTGCGCGCCGCCGGCCTGCCCGACAGCCCGCAGATCGTCGGCGACCCGGTGCGCTGGCCGCTGCTGACGCGCGGCACCATGGATCAAGGCCCCGAGGCTGCGCGCGACTTTGTGCAAGGCTTTGTGGCGGCGCGCCTGGAAGACGAGCCCAGCGTGTGTGTGTGGTTGATCGGCCTGCCCGCTGTGCGTTTTGCCGGTGAAGCCAACGCCGAGGCGTGGTATCGCGAGCTGCAGGTCGACAGCCTGGGCTCGGTATGGGCCCTGCCGGGCCTGGAATTATTAATGGAAGAGCCACAGCGTAAGGCTGATGTCTGGCAAGCCATGCGCCGGCTGATGGCGCGCTGGAAAACAACCGATGAGTGAGGCTTTATCCTTCCGCCCGATGACCGAGGCCGACCTCGACGCCGTGCTGAAAATCGAATATGCGGCGTTCAGTCACCCCTGGACCCGTGGGATTTTTCTCGATGGGCTGGGCAAGTACCAGATCTGGTTGATGTTCGAAGGCGAGCAGCAAGTGGGGCACGGTGTGGTGCAGATCATTCTCGACGAGGCGCATCTGCTCAATATCACGGTAAAGCCGGAAAACCAGGGCCGCGGTCTGGGCCTGGCATTGCTCGAACACCTGATGTCCCGCGCACATGCCGCGAACGCGCGGGAGTGCTTCTTGGAAGTGCGGGACAGCAACACCGCAGCGTTCCGGTTGTACGAACGCTACGGTTTCAACGAAATCGGCCGTCGCCGGGATTACTACCCGGCCGTGGGTGGCCGGGAAGATGCGGTCGTCATGGCCTGTACTCTGGTCGACTGACCACCCGAGCCAATGTGGGAGGGGTTAAGCCGCCTCCCACAGGTGAACCGCGCTAGTCAGCGTTTGCCACCTATAGGGTCGATATCCGCCAGTTCTGCCTCATCCAGTCCATTCCCACCGCCGATATCGTCCTCGTCTACAACACTTAGATCGAAATCGGCAGGGCTGTCTTCCCCGGCCTCTCGCGCATCCCGCGCGCCGTCTTCGTGGATCAGGGTTTCGGGGCTCATGTCGTCGTCGGTGGCTTCATGATCGTCGGTGGAGGCTCCGGTCATCCCGGCTTCACGCACGCGCTCGTCAGGCATCAGGTGTTCGCGCTCGCCACGGGGGATTTCGTCGCCGATTTCTGCGCTAGGAGCCTCGTCGTCGAAATCCAGCTCGCGCATCGAGCCCATGCGGTCTTCGTTGTCATCAATCGGTTCGGGCTGGGTAGCGCCGTAGGGACGTCGTGATTCAGTCATGGCCAATCCTCATACTGTGGGGCATATAGTGTGTGGACAGGCACCACGCCCGAAAGATTCAAGCTAATTGCCGCGCGGCGTGACCTGGACGAGTGGTCGTGTGTCACACAGCTGCGCATCATTCCTGAGGCTTTCCTGATGAACGAACTACAAGACCTGCTTGATAACAACGAACGCTGGGCGGATGCGATCAAACAGGAAGATCCCGAATTCTTCGCCAAGCTCGCCCGCCAGCAAACCCCGGAATACCTATGGATCGGCTGTTCCGATGCACGGGTGCCGGCCAACGAGATCGTCGGCATGTTGCCGGGCGATCTGTTTGTGCACCGCAACGTGGCCAACGTGGTGCTGCACACCGACCTCAATTGCCTGTCGGTGATCCAGTACGCGGTCGATGTGCTCAAGGTTAAACATATCCTCGTCACCGGCCACTATGGCTGCGGTGGCGTGCGGGCTTCGATGCAGGACCGCCAGTTCGGCCTGATCGATGGCTGGCTGCGCACCATTCGCGACCTTTACTACGAAAACCGTGAGCTGCTGGCTCAGTTACCGACCGAAGAAGAGCGCGTCGACCGCTTGTGCGAGTTGAACGTGATTCAGCAGGTGGCCAACGTGGGTCACACCAGCATTGTGCAGAACGCCTGGCATCGCGGGCAGAGCCTGTCGATCCATGGTTGCATTTACGGCATCAAGGATGGCCGCTGGAAGAGTTTGAACACCACCATCAGTGGCTTCGAGCAACTGCCGCCGCAATACCGCCTGCGTCCATTGGGCGAAGCCTAAGGCCGCTTGCGTTCGCGCCATCGAGCCATGAACGCCTGCCCTTCGGCGTTCAGTGGCTCATCGCGACCGGTGATCCAACCCCGGCAGTTCAACTCGCCGCACTGGCAGGCGAATTGCCGGAACAGCACGTCTTCGGTGCTGGCGTAGTCGCGGGTCAGTGGGGCGCCGACAGGGATGTCGCGTAAGGTCCAGACTTCCAGGTAATGCAGGTCGAGAAACACATTCGGCGTGCAGGAGTGCGGGAACAGGCCGCTGAACCAGCCATCGTAAAGATGAATGCGCGACGACAGTTGCAGGGTATGCAAGCGCCGCTCACTCAAGGCGTAGCCCGATATCTTGGCGATGCAAACGCGGCTTTCGAACGGGACGCGCGCAGTGATCCGCATGGTCAGCCCATCGGCCGATGGCACGACGTCGAAGTCGCGTGTGGAGGGGTAGTCGTTTCCAAGCGCGGGCTTGAACGGGTAAAGACAGTCACTTCTGGCATTTTTAGCCTTAGCCATGGCCTGAGTCTTCATAACTCTCCTTGGTCAGGCTGCATCGACCTGCGGGTGGTGGCTGACGGCCAGTCTTGCAGCAGATGGGCTCCGGGCAAGACTCGCTGATGTTGGATCCGATTTCTACTGTCAAATCTGACAGTAGAAATCAGCTGTTTTTTGTGCGTTTTACAGCGCTGGCGCCGTGATTGTGGGGGTTGGCGCCGGTTCCTTCAGCTGTTTGAGATGGGTTTTGATCGGCGGCGTGGCGCATTTTTCATTGGCTTGTTCCGGCGTCAGCTTGCGTACCGAGGTGTAGAACAGCTCACAGGTCTGCTCCTTGCGCGTGACTTGCCAGGTATTCATGCAGGCTTTGAGCAACACATTCGGGTCGCTGGCCGGTTTCTGCCCCATGCCGGCCTGCCAACAGGCGGCGCTCAAATCCTGGCCCATGACTTTCAAACCCGCCTCATCGGCCTTCTGCTCGTTGCCGTCATAGGTCGCCGGGTCGGCGGCATACCAAATGTAGCTGGGGTGGTTGGAACCCAGCACCGATACGCTTTGGCCGGCGGCCGGGCTGATCTGCGCCAGGCCCAGCACGCCCACGGTTTGCCCATATTGCTGCTTGATCCAGTTACGCACCGGTGCGCCGAACGCCACCATCGGCAGCGCTCCGTTGGGCAGCAGGCTCAGCTCCTTGACCATACGCGTCTGGTAGTCGGTGAAGTAGCTGTAGACCGCCTCCAGGTCTTTACCGGCGTTGGACGGCGCGGCGATGGGGGCGATATCGATAATGGTCTGATAGGCCGGGGTCTCGGTGGCGGGGACGCCGTTATCGGTGAGCAGCGTCGCCCAGCGGTCGGTAGTGGCGGACTCCAGGTAGTCCTGGGCCTGAGTCAACGAGTAGTCCGGCGGGAAGTGCAGCAACTCGATGCTCTTACGGTTTTCCAAGGCCATGCCCAGCGGCAGGAACAGGTACCAGTTATAGGCCCACTTGCCGTCGCTATTGAGCTTGCTGGCGCCCTGATACGCCAGGTCGGCGGTGTCGAGCAGGGTGGTCAACGGTTGACCATAGGTGTCCGGCACGCCGCTGAACGTCGCGGTGAGCTGGCCGTCATGGCTTTTCACGCTGACTTTGGCGCGGCTGTAACCGTCGCGTTGCAAGCTCTGGTTCAGGTAATGCTCAGCGGTCTGCTCCAGCGTCCATGGCCGAAAACAGATCACATTGCAGTTATTGGGAAACGCGAATAATTGGGTGACGCGTTGCGTGCTGCCCAAAGGTACTTGGATATCGGCCTGCACGACCGCACTGGCCATCAGTGCGGCCAGGGTCAGGGACAGCCTGGTCGATTTGAACATAATTGATTCCTTGTCAGCGAAAGCCCGTCTGCGCGGGATGAAGGCCCACTTGCACACAGTAGCGGCTGACCAGGAAAACCGCGTGCTAAATCGCCAAGGGTGTCGCTATTGGATAAGAAACTGCAGTGCGTTGCTTAGATCGCCCATCGGTGCCTGACCACGCGCAATCATGGCGTCATCGCGCTGCTTGAGGCCGGGCAGGGTCTCCAATTGGAATACCCGGGTAATCAGGCGCAGGATCGATGCGGTGTCGTATACCGTATGGTCCACGGTGCCCTTGCGCGCAAACGGCGACACCACCAGCGCCGGCACCCGACTGCCCGGCCCCCAGCGGTCGCCCTTAGGCGGCGCGACGTGGTCCCACCAGCCGCCGTTTTCATCGACGGTCACCACCACCACCATGTTTTTCCATTGGGGGCTTTCCTGCAGCACCTTCAAGACACGCGCGATATGGCGATCGCCGGAAGCCACATCGGCATAACCGGCGTGCATGTTCAGGTTGCCCTGGGGCTTGTAGAACGTCACCGCCGGCAGCTTTCCGGCTTGTGCATCGGCCAGGAACTTGTTGGTACTGGACTCATCGCCCAACCCACCATCACGAAGACGTTTGCTGCGTTCCGCCGGGTTCTGCGGCCCCTGTTGCTTGAAGTAATTGAACGGCTGATGGTGGTACTGGAAATTGGGGATCTTCGGGATACCGCCCGAGTCCTTGAACTGATCCAGCGTCGCCTGCCACGCCCCGGCGTACCAGGCCCAGTCGATATTCTTCTGCGACAGCTTGTCGCCGATGTGTTCGTGGGTCTGCGGCACCAGCACGTTGGGCAGGTCGGGCTTGGAGTAATCCGGGTTTTGCGGGTCGCGTATCCAGGTCGGCCAATAGGGCGGGGCCAGGGTATTGACCGCGTAACCGTCCGGGGTCAGGGCGCTGGGGCCGAACTGCGGCGGGCCGCTCATCGCGCTGGCCGGGGAGTTGTCCAGCGGCTTGAGGCGCGTGTCGGTGGGGTCATCGCTTTGCAACGTGGCGATCTGCGATTTAGCCACCGATTGTGCGGCGTTCGGGTACACCGGCGCGGTGGCGCTGATCAGGTATTGGTGGTTGAGAAACGAACCGCCAAACGCACCCTGAAAGAAGTTGTCGCAGAGCACGAACTCTTTGGCTACATCCCACAGGCGCAGGGAATAACGGCTCTGGGCGTAATGGCCCATCACCAGCCCGCCGGCGTCGGCCCAGGCGACAAAACCGTCGTTCTTGCCACCGTTGATCTGCATCTGGTTCTGGTAAAACACATGCCATAGATCGCGGGTCACAAGGCTCAACGGCAAATCTTCGGCATTCGGGCCCTTGAGGGCGAATGGTGCGTTGGGCAGGTTTTCCTGGAATTGCGCTGCGTTGGGGTAGGTCACCCCGTCCACGCTTTGCGGCCCGACCTGCAGCACACCGCCCCAGGCTGGAGGCAGGGTGGCCAACAGGCTGCCGTCGCGGTCGCGTTGCTGGTATTGAGCGGCAGACAGCGCCGACAGCGGTTTCTCCACGCCGGGGAAATCCGCAAACAAATTATTGAAGCTGCGGTTTTCGGCGTAGATCACCACCACGGTTTTAACCTGGTCGCGCAGGGCTTTGTCTAGCTCCTGCGGGGTCAGTGGTCGTGTCTGGGGTGGGTTTGGCCCTTCGCCGGTGTGGCCGCAGCCGCTCAAGGTAGCGCCCACCCCCAGTACCGCCGCGCCTCCCAGGAAGCGCCGACGGCTGGTGTCTACGGGCGGTTGAGTTCCGGAATTGGTGGAAGGGCGGTCTTCGTGCTCGTCGCTCATTGCGGGGGAGTCCTGGCGAGATGTTGCAAGATGTTTCGCAGGACGGTAGCAGGGGGAGATGACGGAACCAAGACAACGGCGCGACCAGCCGAAGCTGCGAGGCCCTGTGGGAGGGGGCTTGCCCCCGATGACGGCCTGACAGCCGACTAGAGTTTCGCATCAGACCGAGTACATATACCGGCTGGCGCGCCTGATTGACTGCGCCCGTTGCAATAACTGGCGCAGTCCCCATTCGCCTACGGCATCACCGGCGGCAAATACGCCAGCGTGGTCCCCAGTGCCCACAACAAAAACAACACCAGCGGCGTGTGCACCAGCAATTGCACGAACGAGAAACCGATCAAATCCCTCGCTTTAAGCCCCAGCACGCCCAATAGCGGCAACATATAGAACGGGTTGATCAGGTTCGGCAGCGCTTCGGCGGCGTTGTAGATCTGCACCGACCAGCCCAGGTGGTACTGCAGATCGTTGGCCACTTGCATCACATACGGTGCCTCGATGATCCACTTGCCTCCGCCCGACGGAATAAAGAAGCCCAGCACCGCCGAGTACACCCCCATCAGCAGTGCGTAGGTGTCGTGGGAGGCAATAGAGGTGAAGAACGTTGAGATATGGTGCGCCAGGGTCTGGCCGTCGCCGCCCTTGACCACCGTCATCAGCGCGGCGATCGAACCGTACAGCGGGAATTGGATCAACACCCCGGTGGTGGTCGGCACCGCACGGGCCACGGCATCCAGGAAGCTGCGCGGGCGCCAGTGCAGCAGCGCACCGACCATGATGAACAGGAAGTTATAGGTATTGAGCCCCGAGATGGCACTGATCGCCGGCTTGGTCGAAAACTCATGGAACAGCCAACCGGCGGCCAGCAGCGCCAGCAGGATGGTCAGCAGCGGGCTGTGTTCCAGCCATTCGCCGGGGCGCGTCGGCGCCTGTGGCTTGGGCAGGTTGAAAGCCGGGTCGACGCCGCAAGCCTGGGCGTCGCGGGCGCTGTTCGGGCCGGGGGCGGTGGCGTAGGCGATGATCAGCGACACCACGATCAGCGCCAGCAACAGCACACCGGACTGCCACAGGAAGATCGTCTCGGTGAAGGGGATCATCCCGGTGATCGCCAGGATCGATGGCGGCAAACTGCCTGGGTTGGCCTGCAACTGCGCGGCCGACGACGACAACCCCAGGGCCCACACGGCGCCCAGGCCCAGGTAGGCGGCCGCACCCGCCGCGCGGTAATCCATGCGCAGATCGGTACGCCGGGCCAGGGCGCGTACCAGCAACCCGCCGAACACCAGGGACAAGCCCCAGTTCAGCAGCGACGCGACCATGGAAATCAGCGCCACCCACGCCACGGCCGAGCGGCCGTTCTTGGGGATGCGCGCCAGGCGGTCAATCAAGCGCACCGCCGGCGGTGAGCTGGCGACCACATAACCGCCGATTACCACAAAGGCCATTTGCATGGTGAACGGGATCAGGCTCCAGAAACCATCGCCAAAGGCTTTGGCGGCGTCGGTCGGAGCGGCGCCCATGCCCAGGGTCGCCACGGCCACGATGATCACCGCCAGTGCGGCGAACACCCAGGAGTCCGGGAACCAGCGTTCGGCAAAGTTGGAGCAGCGCAGGGCAAATCGGGCATAGCGGCTTTCTTCGATAGCGTCGGCCACGAGTGATTCCTCTTGTCGTTATTATGGGTTTGGCAGTTTTCCGGCATGTTCCGCTACGGCCATTGATATGGGAATGCAGTTATCTTCATCGATCCATGAGGAAAACAAATATATCTGCCGCGATTGCCATGATCCGGTTCAACTCATAACCTGCACGCCATTTTGTTTGTCTGCCGAGCCATTCCATGACTGCCACCTCTGTCGCACAGGCGCAGCGCTTTTCCCGCTCCGACTACAAAACCCTGGGCCTGGCCGCCTTAGGCGGTGCCTTGGAAATCTACGACTTCATCATCTTTGTGTTTTTCGCGCTCACCCTGAGCCAACTGTTCTTCCCGCCGGAAATGCCCGAATGGCTGCGCCTGCTGCAAAGCTTCGGCATCTTTGTCACCGGCTACCTCGCGCGCCCGTTGGGTGGCATCCTGATGGCGCATTTTGCCGATCACCTGGGGCGCAAACGGGTATTCAGCCTGAGCATCTTGATGATGGCCTTGCCTTGCCTGCTCATCGGGATCATGCCCACCTATGCCCAGATCGGCTATTTCGCACCGCTGATCCTGCTGGCGCTGCGAGTGCTGCAAGGTGCGGCGGTGGGCGGTGAAGTGCCCAGTGCCTGGACCTTCGTCGCCGAGCACGCGCCGCGCAACCATCGCGGGTATGCCCTCGGTTTCCTACAGGCAGGGCTGACCTTCGGCTACTTGCTCGGCGCCCTGACCGCGACGCTACTGGCGCAAGTTTTTACAGCTGCTGAGATCCTTGACTACGCCTGGCGTTTCCCCTTCCTGCTCGGCGGCGTATTCGGAGTAATCGGCGTTTGGCTGCGCCGTTGGCTCAGTGAAACGCCAGTCTTCCTGGAGATGCAGGCGCGTCGCCAGGCCGCCGCCGAACTGCCGCTGCGCACCGTATTGCGTGACCACCGCGCGGTGCTGCTGCCGGCGATGATCCTCACCTGTGTTCTCACCTCGGCAGTGGTGGTGCTGGTGGTTATCACCCCGACTATGATGCAAAAAACCTTCGGCATGAGCCCCAGTCACACCTTCGCGTTAAGCGCGCTGGGCATCGTGTTTCTCAATATCGGTTGCGTGCTTGCCGGCCTGCTGGTGGACCGCATTGGGGCCTGGCGCGCAGTGCTGGTTTACAGCCTTTTGCTGCCGGTGGGAATTGCGCTGTTGTACGCCAGCCTCATCGCCGGCGGTGTGTGGCTTGGTGCGGCGTACGCCGTGGCGGGCTTGAGCTGTGGCGTGGTGGGCGCTGTGCCGTCGGTGATGGTTGGTCTGTTTCCGGCGCCGGTGCGGGTATCGGGGATTTCCTTTACCTACAACATCGCCTACGCGCTGTGGGCCAGCACCACCCCGCTGATGCTGATCGCATTGATGCCCACCAGCCCGTGGATTTGCGTGGGCTACTGCGTGGTGATGGGTGCGGTGGGAGTGGGCAGTGTGGCGCTGTTTGGCAAGCGCCACACCTTGATGGCCTGAGGGTCAGGTCAAGAAGTGCCAGAGCAGCAAGGTGCCGACCAGGCCGACCACGGAAACGATGGTCTGCAGCACTGACCAGACCCAGATAGTCTGCTTGAGCTGCAGCCCGAAGTATTCGCGTACCATCCAGAACCCGGCATCGTTGACGTGGCAGAAGAACACCGAGCCGGCACCGATCGCCAGGGCCACCAGTGAGCTTTGCGTCGCCGCCAGGCCCGCCATCATCGGTGCCAGGATGCCCGCGGTTGTGGTGGTGGCGACGGTGGCCGAACCCGTGGCTTGGCGCAACGCCACGGCGATCAGCCAGGCCAGCAGCAGATAGGGCATGTGTGCGCCTTCTGCAGCTTTGCTGATGGTCTGGCTAACGCCTGCGTCGAGCAGGGTTTGCTTGAGGCCGCCACCGGCACCGATGGTCAACAGCAACACCGCAATCGGAGCGAGGGCCTTGCGCAAGGTATTGCCGACCTCAGCCCGCGGCATGCCGGCGGCCCAGCCCAGGCAGATCACCGCGCCAATCACCGCCAGGCCGAGGGCGATCAGCGGTTCGCCGAGGAATTTGAGCGTCAGGCCGGCGCTGCTGTCGGCGGGCAACGCAACCTTGGCCAAGGTGCTGCCGAGCATCAGAATCACCGGCAACAGGATGATCAGCAACGACACGCCAAAGCCCGGCTGGCGCGGGGCCTTGGGCGGTGCACTGAACAGCGCGCCGATGTCGGCAGGTTCATCCACATGCAGGCGCTTGGACAACCAGTTGCCATAGATCGGCCCGGCCAGCATCACCGCCGGCACCGCCAGGCAAAAACCCAGCAACATGGTCAGGCCCAGGTCGGCGTGCAACGCGCCCACCGCTATCAACGGCCCCGGATGGGGCGGCATCAGGGCGTGCAACGTGGTCATACCCGCCAGCGCCGGGATGGCGATTTTCAGCAAAGGCTGGTTTGAACGTTTGGCCATGACAAAGATGATCGGCACCATCATCACCAAGCCCACTTCGAAGAACAGTGGCAAGCCGATCACCATCGCTACCAAGGCCATGACCCACGGTAATGACTTGCCCTTACCCAGCCCCAATAGCGTGGTGGCGATACGGTCGGCCGCGCCGGACTCGGCCATCAGTGCACCGAGCATCGAGCCCAGGGCGATGATAATTCCAGCCTCCCCAAGGATCGCCCCGGCGCCTTTACTGAAGGCTTTAGCCACCTCTTCCGGCGGCAGGCCGGCGCCGACCCCAGCGATAAAGGTGCCGATCAAAATCGATAGGAACGGCGGTAACTTGGTCGCGCTGATCAGCACGATGATGCTGGCGATAGCCAGTAAGACGCAAAACATAAGGCGAGTGTCGTGAACCATCCACGCAGCAGTCGATAACTCCAAAACGGAACTCCTTATCGAACAGGTTGGGGAATTGTTTCTTTTTGTTTCCTGCGTGCAAAAGCATACCTGATCGCCCGATGGCGCCACAGGAAGCTGCGCTGGATCAACGATGTTTCATCTTTCCAATATTTAGGGTTCTACTTGCTTCGTTAGGGCTTCAGAAAACCCCGGCAGCGCCGATGCAGCTCAGATCTATTTCCCTAATCGCCATCGGTGAACCATGTTCAACACCCGTTTGAAGCAAGAGCTAGCAGCTCTTCGCGAAGAGTTGTCCAGCTTGAATCAGGTCAAGGAGAGCCTCGAAAGCGAAATGCTGTGTTTGACTCTGGATGCCGAGGGCCGGGTGGAATGGGCCAATACCAATTTTCTGCAGGAGTTGGCTTACCAGGCGAGCGCGATTCTGGGACGCCCGATTGAAGAGTTGGTACCGGCTCACGTACGTCAGGACTCGTTCCAACTGCGCTTCAAGAATGCGCTGACACGCGGTGAGCATTTCGCCGGCACCGTGCGCCTGATGCGCGGCAATGGCAAGGAAGCGTGGCTGCGCTCGATTGTGCAGCCTGTGCGCGACGCAAGCGGGCGGATCAAGCGCTTTTCGATCTTCTCCAGCGACCTCACCCGCACCATCGAAGCCTCGCGCGAGCATGAAAACCTGATCGGCGCGCTGGTGCGTTCCACGGCCGTGATCGAATTCGACCTGGGCGGGCATGTGCTCACCGCCAATGACCGCTTCCTCAATGGCATGGGTTACACCCTGGCGCAGATCCAGGGCAAGCATCACCGGATGTTTTGTGAACCACAGGAATACAACAGCGAGGCCTACGCGCAGTTCTGGCAGCGTCTGAACGCCGGTGAGTTCGTCGCGGCGCGCTTCAAACGAGTGGATAGCCATGGCCGCGCGGTGTGGCTGGAAGCCACCTACAACCCGGTGCTCGACGCTAACGATCGGCTGTACAAAGTGGTTAAGTTCGCCACGGTGATCACCGATCAGGTCACCCGCGAACAGGCGGTATCCGACGCCGCCAATATTGCCTACAGCACCTCCGTGCAAACCGACAACAGTGCACAGCGCGGCACCGCAGTGGTGACTCAGGCGGTGGGTGTGATGCGCGACCTGGCCCAGCATATGCAACAGGCCGGAGAGGGCATCGAGGCGCTGAACGCTCAGTCCCAAGTGATCGGCAGTATCGTCAAGACCATCAGCGGTATCGCCGAGCAGACCAACTTGTTGGCACTCAACGCGGCGATTGAAGCGGCGCGCGCCGGAGAGCAGGGCCGGGGCTTCGCGGTGGTGGCCGATGAGGTGCGCCAGTTAGCTTCACGCACCAGTAAAGCCACCGAGGAAATCGTCGGCGTGGTGCGCCAGAACCAAGACATGGCGCGCGATGCGGTCAGCTTGATGACCGATGGTCGACTGCAAGCCGAGCAAGGTCTGGCCCTGGCGGCGGAAGCGGGCACGGTGATTGTGGAGATCCAGGATGGCGCGCAGAAAGTGGTCAGCGCTGTAGGACAATTCGCCAATCAACTGTCGAGCTGACCCTTGGAGCTTGTGCTTGAGGTATCGTAGGTTTTTTCGCTTGAAGAGCCGACCTGCATGAGCCCTGAACACTGCCGTCCTGTCCCGCTGCCCAAGGCCTACCGCTTGCTCAATCACGGCCCAACCGTGCTGGTGAGCGCCGCCCATGACGGCCAGCGCACCATCATGGCGGCCGCCTGGGCGATGCCGCTGGATTTCGAACCGCCGAAAGTCGCGGTGGTGTTGGACAAAGCCACCTGGACCCGCCAACTGCTGGAAGGCGCCGGCACCTTCGCAGTGCAGGTGCCGTGTGCGGCCCAGGCCGACCTGGTGCAAACCGTCGGCACGACCAGCGGCCGTGACCTCGACAAGTTCGCCGCCTATGACCTGCGCACCTTCACAGGTGAACACACCGACGCTCCGTTGCTGGAAGGTTGCGTGGCATGGCTGGAGTGCCGCCTGCTCCCCGAGCCGCACAACCAGCAGACCTATGACCTGTTCCTCGGTGAAGTGGTGGCCGCCTATGCCGATGAGCGCGTGTTCAGTGACGGCCACTGGCACTTCGATGGGCATGACGCGTTGCGCACCCTGCACCATGTGGCGGGCGGGCATTTCCTGACCATCGGCCAGCCGATCGATGGGCGCCAGTTGTAAACCTGACCAGCGCGTTCAACGTCCCAGCATCTTCACCCAGCGCGACGGCGGCATGCCGTAGGTGCTGCGAAATTGCCGGGTCATATGGCTCTGGTCGGTGAAGCCGGCGGTCAGCGCAGCGTCCACCAGGGGTTGGCGTTGGGCCAGCAGGCTGCGCACCAAGTCCAACCGGCGCATGGTCAGGTAACGGTAGGGGCTGGTGCCGAACAGCAGGCGAAAATCCCGCGACAACGCCCAGCGGTCGCGTCCGGCATGTTCGGCCATTTCTTCCAATGTGATGTTGCGTCCCAGAGCGCTGTGAATAAATTCCCGCGCCCGCTCGGCAGCCACGTAGTCGAAGGTTTTGCGGCTGACGATTGCCCCCGCCGCAGCGCTCAGGGCCTGGGCCAGGTCGAACAGTGCATCCTGTTCCTGCAACGGGTCGACCGGGTATTCCAGGTTTTGCAGCAGCACGTCGCTGGCGCGGAACAGCCGCGGGTCGGTGGACACACCGCCAGGCACAAACGGCAATGGCTTGCCGCCGAGAATCTGCTGGATCAGCGCCGGCTCGACATAAATCATGCGGTACTTGAAGCCTTCCTCGCTGCCGGCGCGGCCGTCGTGGACCTCGTCGGGATGAATCACCATGGTCGTACCCGGAAGGCCATGGGTCATGCCGCCGCGGTAATGAAAACTCTGCACGCCCAGCAACGTACGCCCGATGGCGTAGGTGTCATGGCGATGCGGGTCGAAGGCGAAGCCGGCGAAGTACGCCTCGATACGGTCCAGGCCGCTGGCGTGCGGCGCACGGTGGAGCCAGTCGAGCGTGGAGGTCGGGTTACCCATGGTGACTTGTCACAAAAAAGAGGTGGAAACACGTTAACCCAGTGTGGGCGTGCTGTCTGCTGGGGTCTTGTACGATTGTGCAGACAGCGCTTACAGCACGTTTGGCAATTGCTGAGCGCCCATGGTAAGAAGCCTTACGTTCAACACTGAGGTCGGGTCATGGGTAAGGTGCGGGTAGGTATTATTTTTGGCGGCCGCTCGGCTGAGCATGAAGTGTCGTTGCAGTCGGCCCGCAACATCGTGGATGCCCTCGACCGTACGCGCTTCGAACCGATCCTGATCGGCATCGACAAGGCCGGTCACTGGCACCTCAACGACACCTCGAACTTCCTGCTCAATCAGGAAAACCCGGCCTTGATCGCCCTCAACCAATCCAATCGCGAACTGGCGGTGGTGCCCGGTAAAGCCAATCGCCAAGTGGTGGAAACCTCCGGCCAGGGCGTGCTGGAACATATCGACGTAATCTTTCCCATCGTCCACGGTACCCTAGGTGAGGATGGTTGCCTGCAAGGTTTGCTGCGCATGGCCGATCTGCCGTTTGTCGGCTCGGATGTGCTGGGTTCGGCGATCTGCATGGACAAGGACATCAGCAAGCGCCTGCTGCGTGACGCCGGAATTGCCGTCACACCGTTTATAACGCTCACCCGTGGCAATGCGGCGCGCACCTCGTATGAAACGGTAGTGAAGACGCTGGGCTTGCCGCTGTTCGTCAAACCGGCCAATCAGGGCTCCTCGGTGGGCGTAAGCAAAGTCAGCAGCGAAGCCGAGTACCGTGCCGCCGTCGAACTGGCGCTGGGTTTCGATGAGAAGGTGTTGGTGGAGTCAGCCGTTCAAGGCCGTGAAATCGAATGCGCGGTATTGGGCAACGACAACCCCATCGCCAGCGGTTGCGGCGAGATCGTGGTGAGCAATGGGTTCTATTCCTACGACAGCAAATACATCGACGAACAGGCCGCTCAGGTGGTGGTGCCGGCCGCGATCAGCCATGACGCCAGCGAACGCATTCGCCAGTTGGCAGTGCAGGCGTTTGAAGTGCTGGGCTGCTCGGGGCTGGCGCGGGTCGATGTGTTTCTCACCGACAAGGGCGATGTGGTGATCAACGAAATCAACTCACTGCCCGGCTTCACCCGCATCAGCATGTACCCCAAGTTGTGGCAGGCCACGGGGATGAGCTACAGCGAGCTGATCACCCGCCTGATCGAACTGGCGATGGAGCGGCATGCGGCGCGCAAGGGGCTGAAGATCAGCCGCTGAGTAAGCCTGTTGCAGTGAGCGGGCTTGCCCCTTCCAGTCAGTCGCCCAGCGCTTGGCCTTCGCGCCGAGGATCGGCGCCGCCGTTGAGCAAGACCTTGCCTTGCGCGCCCCGCGTGCGAACGATGGCCTGTACGCCGCTGGTCATCTCGATCTCGCTCAGCGTGTGGCCCTTGTCTTTCAGCGCTTGCTTGAGCGTCGGGCTGAACAGGCCGGCCTCCAGTTCGGTCGCGCCATTGCGACTGCCGAAATTGGGCAGGTTGATGGCGGCCTGCGGATCGAGTTTCCAGTCGAGCATGGCCACCAGCGACTTGCTCACGTATTCGATGATTTGCGAGCCGCCGGGAGAACCCACGGTGGCCAGCAGCTCCCCGCTCTGGCGGTCGAACACCAAGGTCGGCGCCATGGACGAGCGCGGCCGTTTGCCGGGTTGCACGCGGTTGGCCACAGGCTGGCCATTCTCCTCGGGGATAAATGAGAAGTCAGTCATCTGATTGTTGAGCAAAAAGCCCTGGACCATCAGGTGGGAGCCAAACGCGGCTTCCACGGTGGTGGTCATCGACACCGCACCGCCCAGGTCATCCACGGCCACCACTTGCGAGGTGGAGATGCGCAGGGGCGAACGATCCGGCGCATACGCCACCTTCAGGCCGGCCGGTTGACCGGGCTTGGCTACACCCATGCTGCGCTCGCCGATCAACGTGGCGCGCTGGGCCAGGTAGTCCGGGGCGGCCAGGCCGGCGACCGGAACCGGTGTGAAGTCGGTATCGGCCACATACAGGGCGCGATCGGCAAACGCCAGGCGCCCGGCTTCGGCGAGCAGATGCACGGCCTCGGGCGTCGGTTCCAGCCCGGCGGGCGACGGGCTCTTGAGCGGCGTCATCGATGCGATGGCCCAGCGTGGGTCACGGGCTTCCAATGCCTGCAAGGTGCCCAGGATCTGCGCCACGGCAATCCCGCCGGAGGACGGCGGCGGCATGCCGCACACCCGCCATTTTTTGTAATCGCTGCACAGTGGTGCGCGCTCTTTGGCGACGTAGCGTTGCAGGTCGGCCTGAGACAGGCTGCCTGAGTTGCGATGGCCCTGGACCTTGCGCACGATTTCATCGGCGATCGGGCCGGTGTAGAGCGCGTCCGGCCCTTCCTTGGCGATGCGCTTGAACACCTGGGCCAGCGCCGGGTTTTGCAGCAGGGTACCGGTGGCTTTGGGGCTACCGTCGGCGTTCAGAAAGTACGCCGCCATGTCCGGCGATTGGGCGATATACGGGTCGGCGGCAATCAGGCTGTGCAAGCGGGGTGAGATCGCGAAGCCTTGTTCCGCCAGACGGATCGCCGGCTCGAACAGTTTGGCCCACTGCAAGTGGCCGGTCTTTTTGTGCGCCATATCCAGTGCGCGTAAAACCCCCGGCGTACCCACCGAGCGTCCGCCGATCTGCGCGTCGGGAAACGCCATCGGCTTGCCGTCGGCGTTTAGGAACAGTTGACCCGTCGCCCCGGCCGGTGCGGTTTCGCGGCCGTCGTACGCGTGCACCGTTTCGCCATCCCACAGCATGATGAATGCGCCGCCACCGATGCCCGATGACTGCGGCTCTACCAAGGTCAACACCGCCTGCATCGCAATCGCGGCGTCAATCGCCGAGCCGCCCTGGCGCAACATCTCGCGTCCGGCTTGCGCAGCCAGCGGGTTGGCGGCGGCAGCCATATGGCGTTCGGCGTGACGGGTGGTGAGGTCGGTGCGATAACCCGAGCCCAGCTCCGGCGCCGGTGGTTGTTCGTTGACCGAGGTATGGCAGGCCGTCAGGGCCAGGGTTGCGGCGATGACCGTCAGTTGACGGCGAGAAATCGAAAACACGCGCTGAACTCCGTTCATGGTGAGCAAGATCCGTGGTCCTTTAGGTACGGCTTTTTTACAGGTAAATCGTGCCTTGCATGTACAGCGCGGCCTTGCCGGAGATAATCACGCGGTCGCCTTTGCACTGGCAGTGCAACTGGCCTTTGCGCAGGCCGCCTTGTTCGGCCGTCAGGTGGGATTTGCCCAGGCGCTCGGCCCAGAACGGGGCCAGTGAAGTGTGGGCCGAACCGGTGACCGGATCTTCGTTGACCCCCACATTCGGCCCAAACCAGCGGGAGATGAAGTCAAACCGCGTGCTGCGCGCGGTCACGGCGATTCCGCGTTTGGGCAGGCCCTTGAGGCGTGCAAAGTCCGGAGTCAGCGCGGCCACTTGAGCCTCATCCTGCACCAGCACAATGAAGTCATCGGTGTTGAATACGTCGGCATGCTCAATGCCCAGCGCGGCCAGCATACCGGCGGGTGGCTCGCACGGGTGCGGCACTTTGGCCGGGAAATCCATCGCCAGTTCGTCACCGTTGCGTGTCACCCGAAGCTCGCCGCTGCGGGTGGCAAAACGCAGCACGTCAGAGGTGTCCGCCAGTCGATGAATCAACACCCAAGCCGCCGCGAGCGTGGCGTGACCACACAGGTCCACTTCGACTTCGGGGGTAAACCAGCGCAACTCATAGCCATCGCCACGGCGCACGAAGTAGGCGGTTTCCGAGAGATTGTTCTCGGCGGCGATCGCTTGCAACTGCTCATCAGGCAACCACTCAGTGAGCGGGCAGACTGCGGCCGGGTTGCCGCCGAAAGGCTGTTCGCTGAAGGCGTCGACTTGATAAATGTCCAGTTTCACCGCAGGGCACTCCGTGTGGGGGGAGGCTGGACACTAACAGTGGGTCAAGGGAGCGTCAAAATACAGTTGGGGAGTTTTTTTGTGCGCATGCAGACCGTGTTGCTTATCGTCATCTGCGGCACGGAGCGGGCCTGCGGCCGGCGGGGTTTTTCGGCAGGCATAAAAAAATGGCCTACCTTTCGGTAAGCCGTTTTTAGTACTTGGTGGCTACACAGGGACTTGAACCCCGGACCCCAGCATTATGAATGCTATGCTCTAACCAACTGAGCTATGTAGCCAAGTGGCGCGCATTATTCGCGCAGAACGACAACGCGTCAAGCGTTTATTTTGAGTTTTTATCTACGCTTTCAACTGTTTAACCGAAACAGGGCTAAATGGCGACGAGCGGAGAGGTGGAAAGCGGCATCGGTTGCCCGGCAAGCGTTTCCACCGGGCACTGTGAGGTAGGTTTCTGAAGCGGATATTCGGTTGGGCGATATCCCTGCCGCCCAACTATGGCTCCGGTTACGGCTGACGCGAGCTGTGGGTGACGCGCTTGAGCTGTTCGCGAGCCCGAGACAGGCGGGAGCGGACGGTGCCGATAGGTATGTCCAATACATCGGCGGTGTCTTGGTAGCTACCGTCGGTTTCCAGCGAGGCGTAGAGCGTTTTACGCATTTCCGTCGGCAGATGGTCGATGGCATTCAAGGTTTTTTCCAACCGGCGGTTGACCTCGAACTCCCAGTCCAGGTTGTTGTTTTCATCCTGGCCGTGCCACAGCGATTCGTCGAACTCACAGTGAACCGGCTTGGCATACATTCGCCTGAAGTGATTGCGGATCAGGTTCTGGGCGATGCCGCACATCCAGGTGCTGAGTGTTGCGATGCCGCTGTAGCGTTCACGGTTACGCCAGGCTTCCAGGTAGGTCAATTGCAGAAGATCGTCCGCATCCTCCGGGTTGAGCACCCGCTTGTGGATAAAGCGTCGGAGTTTTTTTTGCTCGTCGTCTGTCAGGTGATGCATGAATTGAGGCGAGCTGCCAACGAGGTGAGCTAAAGCTTCAATAGGGATATTCATGTTTTTTTCCTTTGGGTAGACGCAGTCGAAACATGTCGACAGGACCCCTTTAGCACTGCCTGTGCCAAACGGAAAAAGTTCATAAACCTATGATTTATATGTATAAATATCTTGAAATATCTGAGATTCGTGCAGCCTGTTGCGCGGCGGCGCGCAAGCTTGTGCAAGTCTTTTCAAATTTGTCCTGAGATCATTTTTGATGGAACCGCTCAGGAAGGTCTTGCCACACAGGGAAACACTCTTCCTGTGCTGGTCAGTCCATGAAAGTCGAATCCAAAAATGATGTGCAAGCGAACCAACGCTTGGATCAACCGGTTCTAAATCCCGCTACCGTGGCGATGCCCACGAAGGCTGCTGACGAACTGTCGTTCTTGTTCAGTCAGGAAGTGGACGCCAATTCCCGACCGTTGAGCGAACGCAAGATGGGATTTCCCATCCCTCCCGTCGAACATATGGTGCAGCTGTACGATCAGTTGGGTCATCCGGCCCAAGCGACCATGGCGGCGATCTCCCGTCGAGTCAGGATGCTATTGCTGCAGAAGCCCACTGTCGAGAAGTTGCTGGAGCTGACGGGGCGGGACCCGGCACGCGCATTTGTGGTGCTCAAGTATGTGGCGGCTCATGCGGACAGCGAAGCGCGTCCGGCTGAGGCCGCCTTGGCGCGCGATGCCATTAACCGGTTGGAAATCCGTTTCAAAGGGGAGATCCAGGCCGGGCTGAACATCGCCTCGGCGCTGCAGACGGCGAGTATCGATCCGCAGGAGCGCCAGGCCCTGCGTACGCTCTACTACGCCAGCGTAGTGGCGCGGCAATCGCTGGCCACGATGATGCAGGCGTTGCTGGGGGTCTATGGTGGCGAGCGGTTTCACGATGGGCTCAAGATCATGCGTAAAGCCTTGGCGGACGATATTGCCGCGCTGGTGTCGTCAAGCCCCACGGCCGTGTTGCGCACCTTATTGTTGGGGCTGCAAAGCTGCGGACAGTTGAGCGGCGTCTTGGCCGGCTGCCGTGCGTTGATTGAGCGCCTGGGTGTCGGGCATGACGCCGTGGAATTGCTGCAGCGGCTGTTGGGTTACGCCGGTAGCGGTATTGATGCCGGTGAATTCTTGCGCCTGGGCACTGATCTGGGCGGTGGCTCGATCGCTCAGAAGTTGGTCGTCCTCAACGCGTTTTACCCGCTATTGCAGCAGATGCCCCTGGCGTTGTGGGGGGACAGCCAGACCCGCCGTGAGACTCTGCATATGCTCTTGCTAGTGATCGACGAGTTGGACCGCAGTGTACGTGGGCCCAAACGCTTTGCTGGCGAGCCGAGGGCCGCGACGTGACCGCATTGTCGGCCATCAACCGTGTCCTGCTCAAAGTGGCCCAGCGCGCCGAAGTTCTCGGCGCGGTGGTGGTCATGGCCATCGTGTTCATTTTTATCGTGCCGTTGCCCACCTGGCTGGTGGATATCCTGATTGCGCTGAATATCTGTATCTCGTGCCTGTTGATTGTCCTGGCGTTGTACTTGCCGGGGCCGCTGGCGTTTTCCTCGTTCCCGTCAATTCTGTTGCTGACCACCATGTTCCGACTCGCGCTGTCGATCGCGACCACGCGCCTGATCCTGCTGGAGCAGGATGCGGGCGACATTGTCGAGGCCTTCGGCAACTTCGTGGTGGGAGGCAACCTGGCGGTGGGCATGGTGATCTTCCTGATCCTTACGCTGGTCAACTTCCTGGTGATTACCAAGGGCTCGGAGCGGGTGGCCGAGGTTGCGGCGCGCTTTAGTCTGGATGCAATGCCAGGCAAACAGATGTCCATCGACAGTGACTTGCGTGCCGGCCTGATCGACGGTGCGCAGGCACGCGACAAGCGTGAGCAGTTATCCCGTGAGAGCCAGTTGTTCGGCGCCATGGACGGGGCAATGAAGTTCGTCAAGGGCGACGCTATCGCAGGCTTGATCATTGTGGTGGTCAACCTGTTGGGCGGTTTCTCCACGGGCATGTTCCAGCATGGGTTGAGTGCATCAGACTCGATGGCGTTGTACTCGGTGCTGACCATCGGTGATGGGCTGATCGCGCAGATTCCTGCTCTGTTGATCTCGCTGACGGCCGGTATGATCATCACCCGCGTGGCACCGGATGGGCGCAAAGGCATCAGTAACATGGGGGCCGAAATCGCCCGGCAAATGACCAGCGAGCCCAAGAGCTGGGTGATTGCATCGGTGGGGATGCTGGCCTTCGCCGTAGTACCCGGCATGCCGACCGGGGTGTTTATCCTGATCTCGCTGATCACGGGAACCTTGGGCTATTACCTGGTGCGCCAGCGTCAAAAACAGGCAGAACCTGCCGCTGAAACCACCGAGGTCGTGCGTCCTGAAGAGAACGGGCGAGAGGACTTGCGCGGCTTCGATCCGTCGCGACCGTACCTGTTGCAGTTTCCGCCGTCCCTGCGCGGAACGCCGGAAGTGACCGAGCTTATTCACGGGATCCGACAGTCGCGAAATGCATTGGTAGCCAATATCGGCCTGACGCTGCCGCCCTTCGAAGTCGAGCTGGATGATTCATTGCCCGTCGATGAAATGCGTTTCTGTGTGCATGAAGTGCCGATGGTCAAAGCGTCGCTCGTCAGCCTTCTGGCGGTCGATCGCAAAGCGCTGACGGTGGAGCCTGAGCATGGCATACCCGGGTCGGTTGAGCGCGACGAGCAAAACTGGATCTGGCTGCCACCGAATGACCCGCTGCTTGACGACCCGCAACTGGAGCGTTTCACGGCGACGACCTTGATCATCGAGCGCATGAAGCAAGCCATGATGCTCAGTGGGCCCCAGTTCCTTGGGATCCAGGAGAGCAAATCGATCCTCAGTTGGCTGGAGCACAACCAGCCGGAATTGGTTCAGGAACTGCAACGCATCATGCCGCTGTCGCGTTTTTCGGCGGTGCTGCAGCGCCTGGCCAGTGAGGGAGTGCCGTTGCGGGCGGTGCGGCTGATCGTCGAGTCGCTGATCGAATACGGTCAGCATGAGCGGGAGCCGGAAGCCCTGGCCGACTACGCGCGCATTGCCCTCAAGGCGCAGATCTTCCACCAGTACAGCGAAGCCGATGGCCTGCATGCGTGGCTGCTCTCGCCCCAGAGTGAAAACATTTTGCGTGAGGCCCTGCGCCAGACCCAGACCGGTGTGTTCTTCGCGCTGGACGACGAACACAGCGCGGCGTTGATCAACCTGCTCAATCAGGCCTTTGCCGTGAGGCCCAAAAGCAAAAGCGTGCTGCTGGTAGCGCAAGACCTGCGCAGCCCGCTGCGTACCCTGCTGGTGGAGGAGTTCAACCACGTTGCCGTGTTGTCGTTTGCCGAGTTGGCGAGTACCTCCAAGGTCAAGGTACTGGGGCGCATCGATCTGGGCCAGGACGATCTGATGCGTGGTGCGGTGGCATGAGGATCTCGCCATGGCCTGTGTGGAGGGCTCTATGATGTTTGAGCTGCGGGTACTTGATGGCCTGAGCCAGGGCGCTGCGTTGCCATTGTTTGGTGAGCAGTGGAGCATCGGCGCCCATGGGGATGCTGACCTGGTGCTTAACGGTCCGGGGATCGAAGAGCAGCATGCGCGTCTTCGTTTTACTGACGCTAATTGGTCGGTGCAGGCGGAGGCGGGGCTGCTGCGAGACGCCGAAGGGCGGATGCTGGCGCAGATCGCGAACCTGGAGCTGAACATACCGTTTTGGGTGGGCGAGGTGCAGTTGTGTGTCACCTTGGCCGATCAGCCCTGGCCCCAGCCTTACGCGCCGGCACCGCTATCGCCGCCCCCGTCCCCGTCTCCTGAACCGGCGCGGGGGTTCACGCTATCGTCCATCCCGCAAGCACAGCAGAAGCGCTTGATCAGCGTGGTGTTGGTGGTCACGGCCATCATTGTAGTGATGGGCATGATTTCAACCGGGGAGCCCGAGGCCCAGGCTTCCTTGATGCCGCCGGTAGTCCGAAAGCACGAGTTGGCCACGCCATTTGAAGTGCGCCAGCAGCTGTTGAAGATGCTCGGCGAGCGTGAGTTGAGCCAGCGCGTCAGTCTGCAAGTGATCAATGGCCAGGTTGCCCTCAGCGGTGATGTTTCCCAGGACGAGGTGGAACTGGTGGCGCGCATGCTTGCCCGTTTTGGCGAGCAGTTCGACAGCGCCGTGCCGGTGATCAGCCGTGTGCGTGTGCGCGATGGGGCACTGCCTTTCAAGATTGTGCAAATCGTCGGCGGGCCCAATGGCCATGTGGTCCTGGAAGAGGGCGGCCGACTGTTTGTCGGAGACGAAGTGGAAGGGCTGCGGCTGGTGCTGATCGACAACACCAAGGTGGTCTTCGATGGCGCCCAGCGTTATGAGGTGCGCTGGTGAGTTTGGATGTGCAAGCGCGGCTCGAGGTTTGGCAGCAGCGTCAGGCCCAGTCACTGACCAGTTTTGCGCCGGTGACAATGCGCGGTCGCATCCAGCGCGTTAACGGCATGCTGCTGCAGTGCCGCTTGCCGCAGGCGCGTATCGGCGATTTGTGCCAGGTGGAAAAAAGCCCCGGCGACTACATGCTCGCCGAGATCATCGGTTTCGATCAGCAGGACGCGGTACTCAGTGCCCTGGGTAATCTCGAAGGCGTGCGGGTGGGGGCCGGCGTGGAGCGCCTGGGTGTCTCCCATCGGGTGCAGGTCAGCGATGCGCTACTGGGCCAGGTGCTGGATGGCTTTGGGCGGCCGATCACGGGGGAGGGGCCCAGCGCCTTTGTCGAGGCTGACTTGCCGGACACCAGCGCCGTGTTATGTGAGGCGCCGTTGCCCACCGAGCGACCCAGGATCAACCGGGCGCTGGCCACCGGCGTGCGTTCGATCGATGGCCTGATGACGTTGGGCGAGGGGCAGCGCGTAGGCCTGTTCGCCGGGGCTGGTTGCGGCAAGACCACCTTGCTGGCCGAGATCGCGCGCAACGTCGAATGCGATGTCATCGTGTTCGGCCTGATCGGCGAACGGGGTCGTGAATTGCGTGAGTTTCTCGATCATGAACTGGACGAACAACTGCGCGCCAAAGCGGTACTGGTGTGCGCCACCTCCGACCGCTCCAGCATGGAGCGCGCCCGCGCCGCGTTTACCGCCACGGCATTGGCGGAAAGTTTTCGTCGCAAGGGGCAGCGGGTATTGCTGCTGATTGACTCCTTGACTCGATTCGCCAGGGCCCAGCGCGAAATCGGCCTGGCTGCCGGCGAACCCTTGGGGCGCGGAGGCTTGCCACCGTCGGTTTACAGCCTGCTGCCTCGCCTGGTGGAACGTGCCGGGTTG
The DNA here is from genome assembly GCF_042610415.1 of Pseudomonas sp. MD330_10. Taxonomy (NCBI): domain Bacteria; kingdom Pseudomonadati; phylum Pseudomonadota; class Gammaproteobacteria; order Pseudomonadales; family Pseudomonadaceae; genus Pseudomonas; species Pseudomonas sp. MD330_10. Next base: position 93,813 of record NZ_JBHGZU010000013.1, on the reverse strand, counting down.
ACCCGCGACGGCGTGATCACGGCGATCTATACGGTACTGATCGAGCAGGACTCCATGAACGATCCTGTGGCCGATGAAGTTCGCTCGCTGCTCGACGGCCACATCGTCCTGTCACGCAAATTGGCCGAGCGCGGACACTACCCGGCGGTGGATGTGCTGGCGAGCCTTTCACGGATTTTGAGCAACGTCGCGGCCCCTGAAGATATCCAGGCCGGCACCGGGTTGAGACGTTTGCTGTCGGCCTACCAACAGATCGAGCTGATGCTCAAGTTGGGGGAGTACCAACCCGGCAGCGACCCTCTCACTGACCTCGCGGTGGACAGCCGTCAGGCGGTCGATGGTTTCCTGCGCCAGGATCTGCGCGAGCCTACGCCGATGGCGCACACGCTGGAGCAACTCAAGGAGCTCACCGCCCATGTCCCATTCTGATGTATTGCAGGGTGAGGTGGAGACGCTGCGACGTCTGCGCCGGCATCGAGCCGACCGTGCCGAGCGCGCGCTACGCGAGGCCAAGCGCGCCCAGCAGGCGCTGCTCGCCCATATCCAACGGGCCCAGGACGCCCTTGAACAGACTCGACAGGAAGAGGCCCGCAAAAGTGCTGAATTGCTCAGTCAGCATCAGGGGCAGGTGCTGAGCCTGAAGGAGTTGAAATCCTGGGGCGCGCGGGAACGCTCGTTATCTGCCAGTACCCGGCGCGAACAAGGCCAGTTGGTGCAACTACAAGATCAGCAGGGCGAAAAGGAACGCCGCGTTGGAAGCGCTCAGAAGCACGTCACTGAGTGTCTGCGGCAGGTGGAAAAACTTCAGGAGTTATCGCTCCTTCTGGCTCAGGAGCCGACATGACTCAGGTTTCAAATAAACCCATCGAGCGGCCGCGTCCCAGTGACGCGCGTGAGGAACGCGAGCCCGGCGCTATGGGTGTAGTGGCTTGGGAACAGGGGCGATTGTTCGCTCAGCTGTTTGCCGATAACGATGAAGGCTTTGGGTCGGGAGCGTCCTTATCGGGCGCCAAGACATCGACCGATGCCGCCATGATGCAGGCCCTCGCCGAACAGTTGGCCCCTCGTATACAGGCCGGCGCCAACTGGCCGCTGCAGGCGGTTTTGTATTTACCCCGGCTGGGGCGGATCAACGCCAGCGTGCGCCGTGAGCCGAACGCCTGGACCATCGAACTGGAGGCGGAACATGACGCCACGGCGCGCTGGCTCAGCGGCGTGCGACAACAATGTGAAGAGCGGTTTTCGGGAGAGCTGGGGATGCCGGTCAATCTGCTTCTGCCGGCTGTCGGGTGCGCATGATAGTGCCGACCTTAACTCTACCTTCGATCAGGGCCACCACGGTTGCCGCGCGCCGTCGCCTGGGGCGCGGCCTGCGTATGGCGTTTCAGGTTGCCGGCCAGAGCGGTGAATTGCGACTGGAGCCTGGGCGAGCGCCCACACGGCCCGAGTTCTTTTGCTTCGAGACCGCGTGTGGCGTGCTGGCGTTCGCGCAAGCAGGGCCGGTGCTCAGCCTGCTGGGCGAGTGCCCGGTGACACTGGCCCCTTCCGGCAACGATCCGGATTCTTGGTTTTGGGCCGTGTTCCAACACCACCTTAGCCCGCAGGTGAGTGCGCTGTTGGGGCATGTGCGCTTGCTGGAAACCGACCGTCCCAAGGGCTTTGGTTGCCGGCTCTGCATCACCCTGGGGGCCTCTCGGGTGGATAGCTTTGTGTGGCTGACCCCGGACAGCTTCCTGGCGTTGTGCGAGGCCGGACCCTGGCGCGACACCGCCGAGCCGCTGCCGGCGCGATTCCAGCTGGCAATTGCCGTGACCCTTGGGCGCTTGCAGCTACCGATTGCACAGGTGCGCGGCCTGCGCACAGGCGATGTGCTGATGCTTGAACAACCCTTTTTTCAAGCCCAGGGCAAAGGTTATCTGCAAGTTGGCAAACAGCGGCTGCATGGCTGTATTGACGATGCTACCGGGGCTTTGTGCCTGACCCTTACTTCTATCGAGGACACGTCCATGGACGAAGAATTTTCAGCCCCCCATTACTCGGAATATGAAGAAGATGAACCCGTGGTGGATGTGTTCGGCCACGAGCCCTTCGATGAGTTGAGCATGGCGTTGAATGTGCGCTGCGGCACGTTGAACCTGACCTTGGGCGAGCTGCGCAATCTCGCACCCGGCTCAGTGCTGGGCATTGCCGGTTACGCGCCGGGAATGGCGGGCCTCTATTACGGCGACCGCCCCATCGGCCAGGGGCAATTGGTGGAAGTCGACGGTCGCCTGGGGTTGCAGTTGTCCCGCGTGATGTTCGGCCGATGATACTTCAGGGGCTAGACCCCCTCGTTCTCGCGCTTTTTCTGGGGGCGCTGTCGCTGATGCCCCTATTGTTGGTCATCTGCACATCGTTTTTGAAAATCGTGATTGTGCTGATGATTACCCGAAATGCCATCGGCGTGCAGCAGGTGCCGCCCAGCATGGCCATCAATGGCATCGCGTTGGCCGCGACGTTATTTATCATGGCACCGGTGGGGTACGAGATCGCTGAGAGCGTCAAGGCCTCGCCTCTGGATATGAGCAACGTGCAAACGGTACTGCAGACCGGTGGAGAAGCCATCAAGCCGTTGCGTGCCTTCATGCTGCGTAACGTGGACCCGGATGTGCTGACCCATCTGCTGGAAAATACGGGGCGGCTATGGCCTGCGCAGATGGCGCAAGAGGTGCAGCGCGAGGACCTGATCCTGTTGATCCCCGCCTTTGTGCTGTCGCAGTTGCAGGCCGGCTTCGAGATCGGCTTCCTGATCTACATTCCCTTTATCGTGATCGACCTGATTGTCTCCAACCTGCTGCTGGCGCTGGGCATGCAGATGGTCTCGCCCATGACCATTTCTTTGCCGCTCAAGCTGCTGCTGTTCGTGCTGGTGTCCGGCTGGTCGCGGCTGCTCGACAGCCTGTTCCTCTCCTATCTCTGAGTCGCTTATGGACCCGATCGTGCTGTTCAAGCAAGGCATGTTGCTGGTGGTGGTGCTGTCGGCGCCACCGTTGATCGTGGCGGTGGTGGTCGGTGTGCTGACGTCCCTGGTGCAAGCATTGATGCAGGTCCAGGACCAGACGTTGCCCTTTGGCATCAAGCTGGTGGCGGTGGGTATCACGCTGATCATGACCGGACGCTGGATTGGTGTGGAGTTGATCCAACTGATCAACCTGACCTTCGACATGATCGGCCGCTCGGCCCTGAACTGAGGCCTTGCCTGTGCTGCTCTACCTTGAATTCCTGCCCAGCCTGTTGATCGGCATGGCGCGTATTTACCCCTGTGCCATCCTGGTGGCGGCGTTCTGTTTTCAGCACATACGCGGCATGCCTCGGCACACCATTGTGATGGTCATGGCATTGATGCCCGCACCGGGTATCCATGCGGCGCTGCAGGGGCAGGATTACTCGGCGCTCATGCTCGGTGGGTTGGCGCTCAAGGAGGTGGCCCTCGGGCTATTGCTGGGCGTGTTGCTGGCGATGCCGTTCTGGATGTTCGAGGCGGTGGGGGCGCTGCTGGATAACCAGCGCGGTGCGCTGGCCGGTGGTCAGCTAAACCCTTCGTTGGGGCCGGATGCCACGCCGATCGGGCACTTGTTCAAGCATCTGGCGATTTTTCTGCTGATGGTCAGCCTGGGCTTGGGCGCTCTGACCCAAGTGATCTGGGACAGCTACCTGATTTGGCCCCCGACCGTGTGGTTTCCGCTACCTGCGCCGAACGGTATGAGTGTATTCGTCGGCCTGCTGGGCGATACCTTCACGCACATGATGCTGTACGCCGCGCCCTTTATCGCGGTGCTGTTGTTGCTGGAGTTCGGCATCGCGTTGCTGGGGGTTTACAGCCAGCAGCTGCAGGTGAGTACGCTGGCGCCGCCGGTCAAGTGTCTGGCGGGTATTGGAATTGTGCTGTTGTACTTTGCTTTGCTGCAGGACCTGATCGTTGGGCGCATGCTCCAGCTCGGTGAGCTTAAACACTCGCTGGGGTTGCTGTTCAAGGCCTCGGGCGCATGAGTGACTCGGGGGAAAAAAAGCACCCGGCGTCCGCCAAGAAACTGCGTGACCAGCGCAAGAAGGGCCAGGTCGCCCAGAGCCAGGACGTCCCCAAGCTCGTGGTACTCACGGCCATCAGTGAGATTGCCTTGTTAACCGCCGAAACCAGCTTGCAACGTTTCCAGCAATTGATGGCATTGCCGATGTCGCGCTTTAACGAGCCGTTTGGACGGGCGTTGGAAGAAGTGATGGTTGAAGGGCTGGTGATGTTTGCCTCGTTTGCCCTGTTGATGGTCGGGGTAGCGATTACGACGAAGCTGATCAGCAGTTGGATGCAATTCGGCTTGCTGTTCGCCCCGGAGGCCCTGAAGCTCGATTTCAACCGCCTCAATCCGGTCAGCCAGCTCAAGCAAATGTTCTCTGCCCAGTCGGTGATGAATCTGTTGATGAGCATCGCCAAGGCATTCCTGATTGGCCTGGTGGTGTACGTGGTGGTCTGGCCCTCGCTGGGGGCTCTGATCAACCTGGCAACCAGCGATCTGCCCAGTTACGTGTTGGGGCTAATCGCCCTGTTTCGCCAGTTGCTGCATGCCTGTCTCGGGTTGTTATTGGTGCTGGCCCTGATTGACCTCGCCTTGCAGAAGTACTTCTTCGCCAAGCGTATGCGCATGACCCAGGTCGAGGTCGTCAAAGAGTACAAGGACATGGAGGGCGACCCTCATGTAAAAGGCCAGCGTCGCGCGTTGGCGCAGCAACTAGCCCAGGAGGAACCCAAGGTCAAGCTGCCCAAGCTCGAGGAGGCCGATATGCTGGTGGTCAACCCGACGCACTTTGCAGTGGCCCTGTATTACCGCCCAGGTAAGACGCCGCTGCCGTTGCTGATCAGCAAAGGTACGGACGCCGACGCCCGTCGACTGATCGTGCGGGCGAAGGCTGCCGAGGTGCCGGTGATCCAGTGCGTTTGGTTGGCCCGTACGCTCTACGAGAAAAAACTAGGTGCCAGTATTCCCCGCGAAACCTTGCAGGCCGTGGCGTTGATCTACCGGACCTTGCGTGAGCTGGATGACGAAGCCAAGCGCGAAACCCTGGAATTGCCGGAGCTTGAGCGGCGTTGATCAGCGGCTGGAGGTTGTGTCCAGGGCGCTGAGGTTGGCCAGCGACAACATCCGGCTGAGAGTTTTTTCCAGCGCGTTACGCGCCGTAGGCAGCGCGTGCCAGATCACCAGTGCGTTCTGGGCGTCGAGGTAGGCAAAGCAGCTATCGTACAAGGACGCGTACTCAAAGCGTCGCTCCAGAACCCGTTGCAGTTGCCCGGGTTGCAACGATTCACGCGCAATGAGCAAGGCCATCCCTGGCTGCATGCCGGCTTGCAGTGCGCACACTTTAATTCCGGCGGCGAGTTGCAGGTGAGCGGCAGCGCCGCTCACCAGCTTGTCCAGAAATACCTGGCGTTGTACGTCGGGCATTTCCGTTGCGCTCATCGTTCCAGAGAGACCGTTTGGTAGTCTTTTCGCTCCCCGGCGGGGCCCGGTTCGACACGCATCTGCGGTGGCCACCAGATCACCATCTTGTCCTTGGTCGATTGCGGGCGAGAGCACGAGTCGCCTTTGCAAGTGGGGGTGCAGCCGGCGACGAGCAGCGCGGTACCGATCAGGGTGACGCAGAGTAGGCGGTGTTTCATGGTTTAGCCTTTTGAGCGGGAGTGATCAAGGAAGGGCGCGGCACGCTGAGGTGTTCATCCTTCACCACAGAGCGCATGGCGATAAACACCTCGGCTTCTTCACCGGGCTTGAGCCAGGCGCGCGGCCACACGCTGACGACCAAGGTCTGGGCGTTGCTGCATTCTTTTTCGTCGATACGCACATTGCGATTGAATTGGTTGCGCAGCACAACGACTGCAACGTTGTACTCGGGGCCTGCGTACCACTGGCTGCGCTCGGTATTCAACGCCAGCAAGTCGCGGGTGCTGCACAGCGTATCCAAGGCCAGCGGCATCGGTGCGGCCTTGAAGGGCTTAGGCACTTCACCGCTGACCAAATGCGCCAGGGTGCTGATGATATCGCTGCGCTTGATCACCGGCGGGTGAGGGGCATTGCGCCGGGCCAATGGCGCAAGGGCCTTCTGCAATTCAACCTGGTCGGCCTGGGGCAAGTAGCGTGACGGGTCGGACTGATCGCCGATGACCCTTGGGGTCAGGATGAACAAGCGCTCTCGTCGGTTGTTCTGCCGTTCGGTCGAGGAGAACAGCGCCTTGCCCAACAGCGGAATATCGCCCAGCAGCGGCACCTTGTTGTGTTTGTCGGTGTTTTCGGTGACGTGGAAGCCACCGACCACTAGCGAACGTTTCTCCGCCATCACCGCCTGGGTACTGACCTTGCCTCGGCGTACATCAAGGTTGCCTGGGGTAGGGTTGGACTCGTCGAAGTTACCGTCTTCGATATCCACCGCCAGATGGATCTGATGGCCGCCACGGCTGGTGATCACACGAGGCACCACCTGGAAACTGGTTCCCACAGTGACGGGCAAGATGGTTGCATTCTCTCTGCCCGGCGTCAGGTATTGGGTGCGGTTGAAGTCGATCACCGCCGGTTGGTTTTCCAGTGTGAGCACCGAGGGATTGGAGACCATGATCGCCAGGCCCTTGGCCTCCAGGGCACGAATGTCCGCGTAGAAGCGATCGCGGTGTTCGATCGACAACTGTGACGACGTGCCCGGTGCCAGATTGGCCCCGCCGCGGAAACGGCTGTTCTGGAACCCCCAGTTCACCCCAAACTCCCGCAATTGCGTGCGCTCGATATCGAGGATGATCGCGTCGATTTCCACCAGCTTGCGCGCCACATCGAGTTGGGTGATCAGCTCGCGGTACATGGCCTGGCGTTCTGGCAAGTCATAGATCAGCACCGCGTTATTGCGCACATCGGCTTCGACCCGAATCCGACTGTTTGAGACCGGGGCGCGCGGTGTGAGCGCAGGGCCGATGTCCAATGACGCCGGGTTAGCGTTAGCACCGAGCATTTGGCCCAACAATGGGTTGCCCAGACGGGGAGTGTTGGGGGTGAGCGGCGCGGGTTGTGAGGGGGGACGTTGGCTCAGCCCTGCAAGCGTTGAGCTGGAGCGGGGTTCCAACAGGCCGCGCAAAATACTGGCCACCCCGGGGATGGCCAGCTTTTCACCGCGATAGTCCACTTGGCGGTCCGCCGCATTCGCGAACTTGAGCGGATAACTCAGCACGCTCTGCTTTTCATCCGGTGAGCGTCGCTGGCTGCTGAAGTGCTTGATCTGCTCAATGTAGCGACGAGGCCCAGAGACGAGCACGACACCATCTTCGGGCAACTCACCCCAACCGAAACGACTGTCGAGCAGTCCGATATCGGTCAGGGCCTGCTTGAGGTCGGCGATGGTTTCGGAAGAAACTTCCAGGCGCGCTGATTCCTGCTGATCCAGCGTGCTGATATAGAGCGTGTTGTTGTACAGGTACCACTGGAAACGGTGTTCTACACCGAGACGATCGAGCATCGACTGCGGGGTGTTAGCGCGGATCTTGCCGTTGACGTTACCTTCCAGCAGGCCTTCGACTTGAAGTTGTGTGCCGAAGGTTTGGGCGAAGTCTTCGAGTACGTCTCGTAGGGGTTTGTGCTCGGCTTCATAGGCGTAGGCGGTGTTTCGCCATTCTGGAGGGATGGCGGCTAACGTGTTACTCGCGGGAGTCAGCAGAAAGGAAAGCACCAACATGCTACGCCGCCAATGCGCTCGTTTAGATGAATCGTCGGGCGAATCAAGGCGCAAGCTACTGCGCTTGGAAGGGGGGTTATACATAGACTTTTCTCAGTTTAGAAAGGCAGTGATCGAAGCGAAGTGGGTTTGAAGTTCTGGGAGGGGCGAACAAGGCGCTTGATTGCTGCGCGCCATGTATCGCGTTGGTTGAGCAGCTGTTCTAGGCACTTGAGCACGCGGGTTTCTCCTTGCCCGTCCCGCAGACTTTGAACCAGCCATAACGCACCTGTGTCAGCTTTCTGAGCAAGTGCGCCCTGAAAGTGATTCAGACTGGCAGCGCCCAGTCGCATCCAGAGTTGGTGCGTTGCGTTATCTGAGTGTGTTGAAGTCAGTTGAACCTTGAGCAACAACGTGTCCCCCTGATGTTTCAAGGTTATTTCGCTATCGGCTTCATAGAAGATAATCTGTTCTTTGCGACTAAGTAGCCACTCGCTGATAAATTCACGCATTTATTGAAAGCTCTCAAAAGTGCTTTTGAGCAACATATGCTTGACTCGGGTATGCTCCAGGAATGCCATTTGAGCGGTGGTGGTTCTCACTGCGAGTTCGTAGAACAACGTGGAGTCCGAGGGGTCTTCCCCGGCAGCGAGAGAGTTCGCTTCGTAAAGTCGATGCGCGGTATTGCTTTTTTTTAAAAGATCATGCGACAGGTCTTTGAAAAAGTTCATATGTGTTCTCTTATTTGTGCATTGTTATATGAATTCGGTGAGGCGCGTCATGCAGAACACCAAGAGGTGTACGGTTAAATTTGCATGCGTAGTTCTTTGCCGGGGTTGAAAAAAGTATCGAGCATCGACCGCCAACTAATACGAAAGTCTCCCTCGTCTGTATTCAGAACAAGAGTCTGGGTAGGGATAGTTTCATCGGGTTGAAGCTTCCAAAATGTGGCCTTGTAGTTGGCAAGGCACTGTTTCATCTCCTCATATTCATCAGGGTGGCAGAGCAGTGTTGCGTCGACCTCCTGGACCTGGCTTGCAAGCAACTGTTTAATCAGGGCCGAGAGACGTTGAGGGGGAATGGCTTCGTCAAGCAGGCAACGAATCGCCTGGTTCGTCAGCGATGTCGCGTAGCGTTCTAGGCTTTCGCACATCATTTGACGCTCGTGTGCCCACTGCTTGAATTGGGCATCTGCGCGCTGCCAGACCTCCAGAGAGGCCGTCTCCAGTAGTACTTCGCACTTTTTCTCTGCTTGGCGTATCAGCTCATTGGCCTGCGCATCAGCTCGGCTCAAGAGTTGATCTGCCTGCTCCCAATTTAAAAGCTCGTCGCGGGGGATGAGAATACGCGACGCTCTAGGCGCGCCCTTAGGTAACTCAATTGTGCATCTGCATAACATCGTCGGTTTCCTCGCCGCCAGGTTCGGGATGCATCTGATTGGTTGTACGTGCCATAGCGCGCCAAGCTACGGCTTGCCATAGCATATTCAGTCGGCTGCCTGCGTTCTCAATCAGGACATTGATCCTTTCAACTTCACGCACGCGCTCGCGGGGGAATCGCAGGCGAAGGCGCTTCCAGATAGGGGGATCTACCCAGTTATGGAGTAGTTGCAACGGATCTGCGTCCGGCGTCAGCATGGCGGGAGGAAACGCCTTGGATAAACGCAGGCACCATAGATGATGACTGTCGCTCAAGAGCGTTGCGGCCTGAGGACTAAACGTGTTGTGAACTAGTGCCATCGCCAAGTTAAGTTGGTCCGCTGTGGCCAAGGCCAGGCGAAGCACGGAGGGATGAGGTGCTGGAGGCAAACAGGGTGCAACCCCCGCAAGGCTGGCCGGCACCGACTTTCCACAATGATAGAGCCGTGTAAGCACGTGATACTTATCATCTCGCCAGTCTTCGTGAGCGCATGTCCACGGGAATGCCCACCACTGGGCCCACGCCAGCTCATCACGCATCGCATGATCAGGTCTATGCATCATGTGCGGGGCCAAGCGTGCCGCTAGCTGCGGGTGATTCTGAGTTAAGGCGTTGACGCCGATTGTGCAGGAATAGCCCGGCGCTCACGCATGACACCAGGCTGAGCAAAGAAACGATAACGGCAACTCGCCAAAATCCGAGATCGTCGCTGGGGACGAGAAATGGCCCGAAGTAGACCAGGCGTTGCTGTTCCTGATAAGTGGCGGCTGGTACGAATATAACCGTGAGCTTCTGCGGGTTATCCACTGCAGTGGTCATGCCTGGAATACTACTCGCCACCATCCTGCGTACGCGTGCGCGGATGTTATCGGGATCCAAGCGAGGGTCGTGCTTGATGAATACTGAGGCGGACGCGGGTTGGACCGGCTCTCCTGGTGCGATGCGCTCTGGCAGTACTACATGAACGCGGGCAACGATGACGCCGTCGATGTTAGACAACGTCGCCTCAAGTTCCTGGGACAAGGCATAAATGTAGCGTGCCCGCTCTTCCAGTGGGGTGGAAATAACCCCTTCCTTACGGAAGGTATCGCCTAGGGTCGTCCGTGCAACACGGGGCAGGCCTGCGGCTTCTAACGTGCGTACGGCACGCCCTATGTCGGTTGCATTAACTGCGACGACAACACCATCTTTGGCTGGGACTTTTTGTGCGCGAATGTGTTTGTCAGCTAATTCTGCTATGACTTCGTTGGCCTCTTGCTCAGAGAGTTGGCGATGAAGTTCTACACGTTCGCTGCATCCGCTTAACGTGAATGTAATCACCAGAAGTAACGCGACAGACAGAAATTTAGTCATGTTCACTATTGCAGATTAGAAATTTTGTCGATGCATTGGGTAGCTTTGCCCAAGCTTTTTATGAGCAATTGCGAGGTAAGCGTCGCATTGGACAAATCCCGTGGATACTCCCTGAATTTTTCAACGTCCATAGTTTTACTTGATGATTTCAACGTGCGCCCAAGGCGACGGTTTAAGTCCTGAAGTTGGCTTGAAGTGGTAGCGAGCAGCGAAGGTGTGCCGTCTTTAGCCACCCTTGCGGTGTTCGATGCCGTTGGATCTAGCAACGACGAAAAAAAAGCAACATCTGTCGCGGGCGCTACAGTGGCTTGCTTAATTCTGGCGGTGTCCCTGCCGGTAATAAACGTTGCCGCACCAAAATCGTCTATCTGCATATAAGGCCTTTAGTGATGTTTGTCGCATGTTCACGACCTAGGGACATAAGAACCTCCCCTCCAACTGAAGAGCCGGGGGGAGGTCGCCTATTTATGAGCGGATTTCTTTAGCCGCGGCATACAGACCTGAGATCATCTTCGCTTTCAAGCTTTCCTTGAAAGTCGCCTCGGCGACCGCTGCTGCACGATCACTCGCCGAGCCAGCACTTCCACCACCTCCGATGTCCCCGGCATCTTTGTTCAGACTTTGTGACAAGTTGTTGTAAAGACTTGCTGACGAGCTGTATCCAGAACCAATTGCACTACTCATGATGAGTCTCCGGTTTCATTGACATAAAAATTGATATGGTTGCCGGCTGTCGAAGGGTACTTTGGCGCCTCTTTAAATTACTTAAGGAGGGTTCGAGCCTGGCTATGACTAGGTGGCTAGCCCGACTAAAACGTTCCAATTTGTTTAACGGCTGAATATTTCAAAGTGTGTGTCTGGGCTCTGAAAGTATTAACAAGTCAATAGATGTTAGCGTGAAGGCCTGATGAGCGTTAAATTGGGGTTGGAATTGCCGAAAGTTTTTGAAAAGATCTGAGTGGATAGGGGCGAAAACGACGTTATGCGAGCGCTATCTCCAGTTGCTTAATTCTGTAGTACAACGTGCGCTTTGCAACCCCCAGCTCCAGTGCGACGGTATCTACACAGTGCTCGTGGCGACTCAACGACTCCTCAATCAGTGCTTTTTCAATTTGCTGCAGACGTGCCTTCAGGTTCGTCTGGGCAACCGCCAAGTTGCTCATGGGAATGGAAAGCGGTGTGAGTCCCAGCACGAAGCGTTTTGCCGTCGAACGCAGCTCGCGAACATTGCCCAGCCACGGGTGGTGCAGCAATTGTTGCAGCAATCCATCAGAGGGCAGCGGGGCCGAGCAATTAAAATAGCTGGCTTCCTGCCGGATCATCTCCAAGAACAACGGGATGATGCGCTCGCGCCTGTCCCGCAACGGCGTAAGCTGGATATGGACAACATTCAGGCGAAAATACAGGTCACGACGGAACGTGCCGTGCTCGACCATTTGGTGCAGCGAGTGCTGTGCAGAGGCTATGACACGCATGTCCACCGGGATAAAGCGGGTCGATCCCAAGCGCTCGACGCCTCGCGACTCCAGCACTCGTAGCAGCTTGGCTTGAAGATTCAATGGCATGCTGTCGATCTCATCGAGGTAGAGCGTGCCTAGGTGGGCAGCCTCGACGAAACCTGCCCTGGATTGTATCGCCCCGGTATAGGCCCCGCTGTTTACACCAAACAATTGGCTTTCCGCGAGGCTTTCCGGAATGGCCGCACAGTTCACGGCGACAAAGTTGCCTCGCCGGCCCGATAGAAGATGAATTCGTTGTGCTAGCGTATCCTTGCCAGTACCGGTTTCCCCCAGCAACAAAATGTCTATGTTGAGAGTGGCTGTGTTGTTTAAAGTATTTTCAATGTCCGGGCCTTCGATGAGTGAAAGGGCCGTTTCATTTTCCATGTTGAAGGTAGCCGACATTGGAAGATATTCCCTTCTCGCTATGGCTTCATTATTAAAAAGATATTATGCCTGCGGTCACCAGTAGAGCGTAGATTAAAGAAGTTGTCATTAGTCTTTGAGCCTCTGAAGAGGAAAGTGGTGTAGGAAAGTGACTTTCTATTGGACGATAAGTTACGCGATGCTTAATGAGAGAGAGGTGTGAGCGTGATAAATAGGAAATATCTGAGAATATGTAATTTTTGCAGGTGGGGTTTTCCAATTAAAAGGTCGCCCACAAAAAAGCCGATGCAATGCATCGGCCTTTTGTTTATGAATGAATTACAAGTGACGTTTATACGTTAAAGCGGAAGTGCATCACATCACCGTCCTTAACGATGTACTCCTTGCCTTCCAACCGCCATTTACCAGCCTCCTTGGCACCGGCTTCACCCTTGTACTGGATGAAGTCGTTGTAAGCGATCACTTCAGCGCGGATAAAGCCTTTTTCGAAGTCGGTGTGGATCACACCGGCAGCCTGTGGTGCTGTGGCACCGACCTTGACGGTCCAGGCGCGGACTTCTTCGACACCGGCGGTGAAGTAGGTCTGCAGGTTGAGCATTTCGTAACCGGCACGGATTACACGGTTCAGGCCAGGCTCTTCCAGGCCCAGGGCCTCAAGGAACATGTCTTTTTCTTCGCCGTCTTCAAGTTCGGCGATTTCCGCTTCGATCTTGTTGCAGACCGGAACAACCATGGCGCCTTCTTCGTCGGCAATGGCCTTGACCACGTCGAGCAGCGGGTTGTTCTCGAAGCCGTCTTCAGCCACGTTGGCGATGTACATCACAGGCTTGGTGGTCAGCAGGTGGAAGCCTTTGATCACGGCTTTCTCGTCGGCACCCATGTTCTTCATCAGGCTGCGCGCAGGTTTGCCTTCGGTAAAGTGGGCGATCAACTGCTCCAGCAGACCTTTCTGGACCACGGCATCCTTGTCGCCGCCCTTGGCGTTACGCGCAACTTTCTGCAGTTGTTTTTCGCAGCTGTCGAGGTCGGCGAAGATCAGTTCCAGGTCGATGATCTCGATGTCGCGTTTCGGGTCGACGCTGTTGGAGACGTGAATCACGTTCTCGTCTTCAAAGCAGCGGACCACGTGGGCGATGGCGTCGGTCTCACGGATGTTGGCCAGGAACTTGTTACCCAGGCCTTCGCCTTTCGACGCGCCGGCTACCAGGCCCGCGATATCGACGAATTCCATGGTGGTCGGCAGGATGCGCTTGGGATTGACGATGGCCGCCAATGCGTCCAGGCGCGGATCGGGCATAGGCACGATGCCACTGTTGGGTTCGATGGTGCAGAAGGGGAAGTTCTCCGCCGCAATACCGGACTTGGTCAGGGCGTTGAACAGGGTGGATTTGCCGACGTTGGGCAGGCCGACGATGCCGCAATTGAATCCCATGGTGTTTCCCCTCGGTAAGAGTCAGGCCTTCTGGCTGTGCAGGTTTTTCATCGCACGGTTCCATTCACCGGCGAGGATATCCGGCAGCACGCCGAGGGCAAAATCGATGCTGGCATCGAGTTTTTCCTGTTCGGCGCGTGGCGCACGACCCAGGACGAAATTTGAAACCATACTGGCAACGCCCGGATGGCCGATGCCGAGCCGCAGGCGGTAAAAGGTATTCTGATTGCCCAACTGCGCGATGATGTCGCGCAGGCCATTGTGACCACCATGCCCGCCGCCCTGTTTGAGCTTGGCGACGCCGGGTGGCAGGTCCAGCTCGTCATGGGCCACCAGGATTTCTTCGGGTTTGATCCGGAAGAAGCCCGCAAGCGCCGCGACAGCCTGGCCGCTGCGGTTCATGTAAGTGGTGGGAATCAGCAGACGAACATCCTGACCTTGATGCGAAAAGCGTCCGGTCAGGCCGAAATATTTGCGATCGGCCACCAGGTTTACACCTTGGGCGTGGGCGATGCGCTCAACAAAAAGGGCCCCCGCGTTATGCCGGGTCTGTTCGTATTCAGCGCCTGGATTTCCCAGGCCAACGATCAGTTTAATGGCAGTCACGACAGGGGCCCTTCCTTTGGAGTTGTGGATAACATCGCCGCGACCTGCATGCGGCGAAAGTGGACGACAAAGATCATTTACTCAAGAGTAAACGCCGCGTTATCGCCCGCTTTCTCGCTACGTTTCGGTCCGCGATGTTTCCTCAAGCTCCGGCAAGACAGAGTGAATTACTCTGCAGCGCCTTCTTCAGCTTCTGGAGCAACGCGTGGAGCGTGTACGTTGGCAACTGCTTTGTCATCACCGTGAGCCAGTGCAACGAACTCAACGCCTTTTGGTGCCTTGATGTCGGACAGGTGAACGATGGCGCCGATTTCCAGAGCCGACAGATCGACTTCGATGAACTCAGGCAGGTCTTTCGGCAGGCAGGTCACTTCGATTTCGTTCAGGACGTGAGAGATCTCGCCGCCTTTCTTGACCGGAGCTTCTTCACCAACAAAGTGCACAGGCACGATAGCGGTCAGTTTCTGGCCAGCAACAACGCGAACGAAGTCGGCGTGCATGATGAACTGCTTGGAAGGATGACGCTGCATTGCTTTAACGATGACGTTCTGCTTGGTGCCGTCGACGTTCAGCTCGATAACGTGGCTGTAGGCAGCTTCGTTTTCGAACAGCTTGGCGATTTCTTTGGCCAGGATGGTCACGGATTCAGCAGGCTTGCTACCGCCGTATACAACAGCAGGAATGTTGGCGGCGTGACGCAGGCGGCGGCTCGCACCTTTCCCCAGGTCAGTACGCGCTTGAGCGTTCAGAGTAAATTCAGTCATTTTGTATCTCCAAAATAGCCATCATCGAGCGGCGTTTGCGACCAGCGCCAGACTCGATATGGGCAAAAAAGCCCCGCCCCAACACAATGCTGGGGCGGGGCGCTTTTCGTCAGTGCTTTGTTACGAAGGGGGAACCCTTAACGGAACATCGCGCTGATCGATTCTTCGTTGCTGATACGGCGAACCGCCTCGGCAACGACCGGTGCGATATCCAATTGACGGATACGCGCACAGGCTTGAGCGGCGGCGGACAACGGGATGGTGTTGGTCACCACCAGTTCGTCCAGCACAGAATTCTCGATGTTCTCGATCGCTCGGCCCGACAGCACAGGGTGTGTGCAGTAGGCGAAGACTTTAGCCGCACCGTGCTCTTTCAAGGCTTTCGCCGCGTGGCACAGGGTGCCGGCGGTGTCGACCATGTCATCAACCAGAATACAGGTACGCCCTTCGACATCACCAATGATATGCATCACTTCAGAGTGATTGGCTTTTTCACGGCGTTTGTCGATGATCCCAAGGTCCACGCCCAGGGATTTGGCAACAGCCCGTGCACGCACGACGCCACCAATGTCCGGGGACACGATCATCAGGTTTTCAAAGCGCTGGTCTTCGATGTCATCCACCAGAACGGGGGAGCCGTAGATGTTATCTACCGGAATATCGAAGAACCCCTGGATTTGGTCAGCGTGCAGGTCAACCGTGAGAACACGGTCGATGCCTACCACGGTCAGCATGTCAGCCACGACTTTCGCGCTGATAGCCACACGTGCGGAACGCGGACGGCGATCCTGACGGGCATAACCAAAGTAAGGGATTACAGCTGTGATTCGAGTCGCTGAGGAGCGGCGGAAGGCATCAGCCATCACGACGAGTTCCATCAGGTTATCGTTGGTCGGAGCGCAGGTCGGCTGAATAATGAAGACATCTTTACCGCGGACGTTTTCATTGATCTCGGCTGTAATTTCGCCGTCGGAGAATTTACCGACAGAGATGTCACCGAGAGGGATATGCAGCTGACGTACGACACGTCGAGCCAGATCGGGGTTAGCGTTCCCCGTAAAGACCATCATCTTGGACACGCGCAGTACCTAGAGGCTGAGGGTAACCTGGATGAGTATAGGAAAATGGCAGGGGCGGCTGGATTCGAACCAACGCATGGCAGGATCAAAACCTGCTGCCTTACCGCTTGGCGACGCCCCTGTATCTGTTGCAACGAGTACCCAGTACTCGATTCCTTTTAGAGCAGACTTTGCAGCTTGCGATGCAACATCGAAACGTTGCTTCCCTTTGCTACAAACCCTGTAAGGGTCTCTGTAAGAAGGGCCGAGACTTTATCAGCTTCAGCTTTGTTTGGGAAGCCCCCAAACACACAACTTCCAGTTCCGGTTAATTTTGCTTCGGTAAATTTACCTAACAAATTCAAAGCGTTACGTACCTCTGGATAACGCCTTGCTACAACCGGTAAGCAGTCATTTCGACTGTTTCCCTTGGGAACGGGGCGCACTTTAATGGGAGGAGAGTTACGTGTCAACAGCGGATCTGAAAAAATTTCTGCTGTACTTACAGATACTTGCGGGACAAGCACGACGTACCATGGCTCTTCAGGCTCTACAGGCGTCAGTTTTTCCCCTACGCCTTCGGCAAAAGCCGCGTGCCCGCGTACGAAAACCGGGACGTCGGCCCCCAGCGTCAGACCCAGCGCAGCCAGGCGATCATGGTCCCAGCCGAGCTGCCACAAGTGGTTCAGGCCCAGCAGGGTAGTCGCGGCATTCGAGCTGCCACCGCCTATCCCTCCGCCCATGGGCAAAATTTTATCGATCCAGATGTCGATGCCCAGTGAGCTGCCGGATTGCTCTTGGAGTTTTTTCGCGGCCCGCACAATCAGATTGTTGTCGTGGGGCACGCCTTCGAATTCGGTATGCAACTGGATCACGCCGTCGTCGCGTACGGCGAAGGTCAGTTCGTCGCCGTAATCGAGAAATTGAAACAGCGTCTGCAGCTCGTGGTAGCCGTCTTCACGGCGTCCGAGAATATGCAGCATCAAATTGAGTTTGGCCGGAGAGGGCAGGGTCAGTTTTTCTGCGGTCACGTTATTGCCCCAATTTGCGCGGTTGCCAGTCCTTGATCACCAGCGTGACGTCCAGGTCCGTGCCGTGCAATTTGATGCGTTCGGGCAGCCAATAGCCGTTCTGTTGTACGTAACTGAGGTACTCAACCTGCCAGCCATCCTGTTCAAGGGTGGCCAGACGACTGTCGCCGTTAAGGCTCAGGCGACTCTTGCTGTCTGGTGCGGGCAAACCGCGCACCCACCAGACCAGATGAGACACCGGCAGTTTCCAGCCAATCTGTTCTTCCAGCAGAGCTTCCGGGGAGGTCGCTTCGTAGCGCCCCTGGTTGGCCACTTCGAGGCTCACCTGGCCCGGACGCCCGGTCAGCCGCGCCGCGCCTCGGCCCAGTGGGCCCGAGAGGCGAATATCGTAGTAGTCCTGGCGTTGCAGCCAGAACAGCGTGCCGCTGCCGGAATCTTTCGGCGCGCGTACGCCGACTTTGCCTTCGATCTGCCAGCCATCGATGCTGGCCAGTTGGCTCTTGTGCTGCTTCCATTGCGCCGGTTTGCCCTGGCCTTCAACGGATTCGCGGGCGCCAAAGCCCGCGCAACCGGCGAGCAAGGCGATAAGACTGAACACTATAACGTGGCGCAAAAACATAAATTTAAAGGGTCTCGGATCCGGTCAGGCGCTTGATGGTGCTGCGCAGGATGGGGCTTTCGGGTTGTTCCTTGAGGAACTTTTCCCAGATTTGACGGGCTTCGCGCTGTTTGCCATTGGCCCACAACACTTCGCCCAAATGGGCCGCGACTTCCTGATCGGGAAAGCGCTCCAACGCCTGGCGCAGCAAGCGTTCGGCTTCATCCAGGTTACCCAGGCGGTAATTCACCCAACCGAGGCTGTCGAGGACGGCCGGGTCTTCCGGATTGAGTTTGTGCGCTTGTTCGATCAGCGCCTTGGCCTCGTCGTAGCGGGTGGTGCGATCGGACAAGGTGTAACCCAGGGCGTTGAGGGCCATGGCGTTGTCGGGGTCGCGCTTGATGATCAGGCGCAGGTCTTTTTCCATCTGCGCCAAATCATTGCGTTTTTCCGCCTGCATGGCGCGGGTGTACAGCAGGTTCAAATCGTCGGGGAATTGCAACAAGGCTTGTTGCAGCACTTTCCAGGCGCGATCACCCTGACTATTGGCCGATAAGGTCTCAGCCTGAATCAGGTACAACTGGATGGCATAGTCCGGCTCGGCATCCCGCGCGGCGGCCAGGCGTTTTTCCGCCTCATCGGTGCGGCCGTTGCTCATCAGGATATCGGCCTGGCGCAGTTGGGCCGGCAGGTAATCGTTACCGGAGCCGACCTGAGCGTATTCGAGCAGGGCTGCCTGTGGGTCGTTGCGCTCTTCGGCAATGCGGCCCAGGTTCAGGTGCGCGGAATCCACATGGCTTTCCCGGGCGATCAGCTCTTCCAGGTACCCTTTGGCCTCGTCCCAGGCTTTGGCTTCCAGGCATACCAGGGCCAGGGAGTAGCGCAGTTCATCGTCGTCCGGATATTGCTGGACCAGATTGGCGAACTGCACTTTGGCGTCCTCCATGCGGTCCTGCTCCACCAGCATACGTGCGTAAGTCAGGCGCAGGCGCTTGTCTTCCGGGTATTTCTTGATGCTTTTTTCCAGCAAGGGAATCGCTTCCTTGCCGCGATTGAGATTCTGCAGCAAGCGTGCGCGCAGCAGGATGGGAGCGATTTCCCCCTCATCCGGCGGGTTTTGTTCCAGCAGCTTCAGCGCTGCTTCGGCTTCGTCATCCTGTTGCAGCAGCAAGGCCTTGCCGAAAATCAGCTGGCTGTTTTTCGGGTGCTTCTGTAGCAGTCGGTCGAAACTGTTCATCAGGCCATTGCGGGTGTCCTGGTCGGTGTCGGCGGCCGACAGCGCCAGGAAGTCGAAATGGGTGTCACCCTTGCCCTGCAGGACTTTCTCCATATACACCATGGAGTCGTCATAGCGCCCGGCCCGCGCCAACTGAATAGCCGCCGCCCGTTGTGCTTCCAAGTCCTCCGGGGCGTTTTTCGCCCAAATCAGCGACGTGTCCAGCGCCGCCTGATCAGCCCCCAGGTACTCGGCGATGCGAAACGCGCGCTCGGAGATCCCCGGGTCCTGCGTATTGATGGCCTGGGTCACGTAGTTATCCAGCGCAATATCGAAGCGATTGCGCTGGCCGGCCAGCTCCGCGGTCAGCAGGCTGTACACCGTTTCTTCGCTGAACGATGAGTAAACCTTGGGCTTTTCAGGGGCGGGGGTGCTGTCTTCTGTCGGCGGCGTACCGTCCGGCTGCACGGGGGCCATGGCCTGGCAGCCGCTGAGGAAGACAAAAGCAAGGAGCAACGCGGAAGATCTATTCATATAGGAAGAGGACGACTAACCTGCGGTCGGATCATCATGACACAAGCCTTCGGCCAAACATAACCGAGTCTCAGTGCGTGTCTTTTATAGGCACAAGGTATAGGGACAATAGACGACGGTGGTTGTTCTGAATCTTTCGAAGTAGGACAATCGCCGGCTTCCCGACATCATCAGCGATATTGAATGGCCTTCCTCGCACTCGGTATTAACCACAAGACTGCCTCTGTAGACGTGCGCGAGCGCGTGGCGTTTACGCCTGAGCAGTTGGTTGAAGCCTTGCAGCAGCTCTGCCGGCTCACCGACAGTCGCGAAGCTGCGATCCTTTCGACCTGCAATCGCAGTGAGCTTTATATAGAACAGGAACATCTCTCTGCGGATGTCGTCCTGCGCTGGCTGGCCGATTATCACCATTTGAGCCTCGACGAGCTGCGCGCCAGTGCTTATGTGCATGAAGAGGATGCGGCAGTTCGTCACATGATGCGTGTGGCGGCCGGTCTCGATTCGCTGGTGTTGGGCGAGCCGCAGATCCTGGGCCAGATGAAATCCGCCTACGCCGTGGCGCGCGAAGCCGGCACCGTTGGTCCGTTGCTGGGTCGGCTGTTCCAGGCCACGTTCAATTCCGCCAAGCAGGTGCGCACCGACACGGCGATCGGCGAAAACCCGGTGTCCGTGGCGTTCGCGGCCGTCAGCCTGGCCAAGCAGATTTTCAGTGACCTGCAGCGCAGCCAGGCGCTGCTGATCGGCGCCGGGGAAACCATCACCTTGGTCGCTCGTCACCTGCACGACCTGGGGGTCAAGCGTATCGTGGTGGCCAACCGTACCTTGGAGCGCGCCAGTATCCTGGCCGAACAGTTCGGCGCCCATGCGGTGCTGCTGGCGGATATCCCGGCCGAACTGGTGCGCAGCGATATCGTCATCAGCTCCACCGCAAGTCAGTTGCCGATCCTGGGCAAAGGCGCGGTTGAGAGCGCGCTGAAGCTGCGCAAGCACAAGCCGATTTTCATGGTGGATATCGCCGTTCCTCGGGATATCGAGCCCGAAGTCGGCGAGTTGGACGATGTTTATCTGTACAGCGTCGACGATCTGCACGAAGTGGTCGCCGAAAACCTCAAGACTCGTCAGGGCGCAGCCCAGGCCGCCGAGGAAATGGTCAGCACCGGCGCCGAAGATTTCATGGTGCGCTTGCGTGAACTGGCGGCGGTGGACGTGCTCAAGGCGTATCGTCAGCAGGGCGAACGCCTGCGCGACGAAGAACTGATCAAGGCCCAGCGTTTGCTGGCCAATGGCAGCAGCGCCGAAGAGGTGTTGATGCAGTTGGCGCGTGGCCTGACCAACAAATTGCTGCATGCACCCAGTGTGCAACTTAAGAAATTGACCGCCGAAGGCCGCCTCGATGCGCTGGCCATGGCCCAGGAACTTTTTGCCCTCGGAGAGGGCGCGTCAGACAGCTCTTCGGATAAAAAACCGCAATGAAAGCGTCACTGCTCAATAAACTGGACGTGCTCCAGGACCGTTTCGAAGAACTGACCGCCTTGCTCGGCGATGGCGAGGTCATCGCCGATCAAGCCAATTTCCGTGCCTATTCCAAGGAATACGCCGAAGTTGAGCCCGTGGTCGCCACTTATAAGAACCTGCTGAAAGTGCAGGGCGACCTCGAAGGCGCCCAGGCACTGCTCAAAGACAGCGACCCGGACATGCGTGAAATGGCCGTGGAAGAAGTCCGCGAGGCCAAGGAAAAACTCGCCGAGCTGGAAGGCGACCTGCAACGCATGCTGCTGCCCAAGGACCCCAACGACGGACGCAACGTGTTCCTCGAAATCCGCGCCGGCACCGGTGGCGACGAGGCGGCGATCTTCTCCGGCGACCTGTTCCGTATGTACTCGCGCTACGCTGAGCGTCGCGGCTGGCGTGTGGAGATCCTGTCGGAGAACGAAGGCGAACACGGTGGCTTTAAAGAAGTCATCGCCCGCGTCGAAGGCGACAATGTCTACGGCAAGCTGAAGTTCGAGTCCGGCGCGCACCGTGTGCAACGGGTGCCGGCCACCGAGTCCCAGGGCCGCATCCACACCTCGGCCTGCACCGTCGCCGTGCTGCCCGAGCCGGATGAACAGGAAGCCATCGAGATCAACCCGGCCGACTTGCGCATCGATACCTATCGTTCGTCCGGTGCCGGCGGCCAGCACGTCAACAAGACCGACTCGGCCATCCGTATCACCCACTTGCCGTCGGGCATCGTGGTGGAATGTCAGGAAGAGCGCTCCCAGCACAAGAACCGGGCGCGTGCCATGTCCTGGCTGTCGGCCAAGCTCAATGACCAGCAGACCAGCGCCGCCGCCAATGCGATCGCCACTGAGCGCAAGCTGCTGGTGGGCTCGGGCGACCGCTCCGAGCGCATTCGCACGTACAACTTCGCCCAGGGACGGGTGACCGATCACCGAATCAACCTAACCCTGTATTCCCTGGACGAAATCCTCGCCGGCGGCGTTGAAGCGGTGATCGAGCCGTTGCTCGCCGAATACCAGGCCGATCAACTAGCGGCCATAGGTGAATAAATGACCATCATCGCCAGCCTGTTGCGCGCCGCCGACCTGCCGGATTCGCCCACCGCGCGCCTGGACGCCGAATTGTTACTGGCCGCAGCCCTGGGTAAATCGCGCAGCTATCTGCACACCTGGCCGGAAAAAATCGTCAGTAGCGAAGACGCGCTGACGTTTGCCGGCTACCTGCAACGCCGCCGCGCGGGCGAGCCGGTGGCTTATATTCTCGGCCAGCAAGGCTTTTGGAAACTCGACCTTGAAGTGGCGCCACACACGCTGATCCCGCGTCCCGAGACCGAAATGCTGGTGGAGGCGGCGCTGGAATTATTGCCGGCCACGCCCGCCCGCGTGCTTGACCTGGGCACCGGCAGCGGCGCGATTGCTCTGGCCCTGGCCAGTGAGCGACCGGCCTGGCAAGTGACCGCGGTCGACCGTGTGCTGGAAGCGGTGGCCCTGGCCGAGCGCAATCGCCAGCGTCTGCACTTGAATAACGCCACGGTACTCAACAGCCATTGGTTCAGCGCCCTGCACGGGCACTCCTACGATCTGATCATCAGCAACCCGCCGTATATCGCCGACAACGACCCGCATCTGGTGGCCGGCGACGTGCGTTTCGAGCCCGCCAGCGCCCTGGTGGCGGGCCATGATGGTTTGGATGACCTGCGGCTGATCATCCAAGACGCGCCCGCCCACCTGAATGCGGGTGGCTGGTTGCTGTTGGAGCACGGTTACGATCAAGCCCCTGCGGTACGCGACCTGTTGCAGAGCCAAGGTTTTGAGCAAGTGCACAGCCGCGTCGACCTTGGCGGGCACGAACGTATCACCTTAGGGCGCCGGCCGTGCTGACCGATCAGGAGCTGTTGCGCTATAGCCGACAGATTCTGTTGCAGCATGTCGACATTGACGGGCAATTGCGCCTCAAAAACGGCCGTGCCCTGATTGTCGGCCTTGGCGGTCTGGGCGCGCCGGTGGCGCTGTACCTGGCCGCTGCGGGCGTTGGCCAGTTGCATTTGGCGGATTTCGACACGGTCGACTTGACCAACTTGCAACGCCAGATCATCCATGACACCGACAGCGTCGGGCAGACCAAAGTCGACTCGGCCATGCGTCGCTTGCGCGCGATCAACCCCGACATCCAACTGGTGCCCCATCGCACCGCGCTGGATGCCGATTCGCTGGCCGCAGCCGTGGCTCAAGTGGATGTGGTGCTCGATTGCAGTGACAACTTCTCTACCCGCGAGGCGGTCAATGCCGCCTGTGTCGCCGCCGCGAAGCCGTTGATCAGCGGCGCGGCGATTCGTCTGGAAGGGCAATTGTCAGTGTTTGACCCCCGTCGCGCCGACAGCCCGTGCTACCACTGTTTATATGGGCACGGCAGCGACGCCGAATTGACCTGCAGCGAAGCCGGTGTCGTCGGGCCGCTGGTGGGCTTGGTCGGCAGCCTGCAAGCCCTGGAGGCCCTGAAGCTGTTGGCCGGTTTTGGCGAGCCGTTGGTCGGGCGTTTATTGCTGATCGATGCCTTGACCACGCGTTTCCGCGAGCTGCGGGTCAAGCGCGACCCTGGCTGCAGTGTCTGCGGGACTCGCCATGGGTAAGGATGCGCCGATCGGTGTGTTCGATTCCGGTGTCGGTGGCCTGTCGGTGCTGGAGGAAATCCAGCAACTATTGCCCCACGAGTCGCTGCTCTACGTCGCCGATTGCGGGCATATCCCTTATGGCGAGAAAACTCCGGCCTTTATTCGCGAGCGTTCGCGGCGGGTGGCGGCGTTTTTCCGCGAGCAGGGCGCCAAGGCATTCGTAATTGCCTGCAACACGGCGACGGTGGCCGCCGTCGCCGACCTGCGTCTGGACTACCCCGATTGGCCGTTGGTGGGCATGGAGCCCGCCGTCAAACCCGCTGCCGCCGCGACCCGCAGTGGAGTGGTCGGCGTGCTCGCCACCACCGGCACCCTGCAAAGCGCCAAGTTCGCGGCGTTGCTCGACCGTTTTGCCACCGACGTGCGCGTGATTACCCAGCCATGCCCAGGCCTGGTTGAGCTGATTGAAACCGGCGACCTGAGCAGCCCGGCCCTGCGCCAGTTGTTACAGTGCTACGTCGACCCCCTGCTCAGTGCCGGTTGCGACACCATCATCCTCGGTTGTACCCACTATCCCTTCCTTAAACCGATGCTTGCGCAAATGCTGCCGCCGAGCGTCATCCTCATTGATACTGGCGCCGCAGTGGCACGGCAGCTCAAGCGCTTATTGGGCGAGCGCAACCTGTTGGCCGACCGGAAACCTGCTCCCGCGCAGTTCTGGACCAGCGGCGATCTGTCTCACCTAAGAAATATCCTACCGACACTATGGAAACATCCCGGAATCGTGCGAAGCTTCGCCTCGTGAAAATTTCGTGAAATTTCGTGATTAGAAGCTGAACTTCTGACTCTGCGCAGGCTTCTATAGCGAGATTGCTTGTACAAAAACACCATACAAACTTGTTCGGAAGGAACGTTTAATGAAGCGCTTGTTCTGTTTGGCTGCGATTGCGGCCGCCGTTGTAGGACACTCGTTCTCGGCGCAGGCCGCCGGCCTCGAATTCGGTCTGGGGGCCACCAGCGATTCGACGTTGACATACCGCCTGGGGCTGACTTCGGATTGGGATAAGAGTTGGATGCAAAGCGATGTAGGTCGCCTGACCGGTTACTGGAGCGGTGCTTACACGTACTGGGAAGGTGATGACCGCGCAGGCGTCAGCAGTCTGTCGTTCTCACCGGTGTTTGTGTACGAATTTGCCGGGCAATCGGTCAAACCGTACATTGAGGCCGGCATCGGCGTTGCGGTGTTCTCCCGTACCAAGCTGGAAGACAACAACATCGGCCAGGCTTTTCAGTTCGAAGACCGTTTGGGTTTCGGGCTGCGCTTTACCGGTGGGCATGAAGTGGGCATTCGCGCCACCCATTATTCCAACGCCGGTATCAGCAGCAACAACGATGGGGTAGAGAGCTACGCGCTGCACTACACCATGCCGTTGTAATCACCTGCATTGCAAAACGCTGCGGGGGCGGCTTGTGCCCTCCCGCATTGCGATCAGATATACGCCGTCGCAATTCCCTGGCGTTCTTCCAGGCACTCCGGTGCGCCCATCTCGAATTCCCGACAAATCAGCGGACGCCGCTCGTAAATCGTACACATCATCGTGTCCCGATCCAGCGCCGCACACCAGCCGTCGTCCAGGCGCAGCATCACTTCACCGCCCCAATCGTCTGTGGCGATATAGCGCTCAGGCACGCCCGTATCGGTAATCAGCATGACTTCCAGCTGGCAGCAGCACGCCGCACACGTAGAGCAGGTGACGGCGGGTTCAGCGATTTGGATGTGGGGGATGTTGGTCATAGGCGCGCAGTGTAAGGCATGGGCGAGTCTCGGGTGTGAAAGGTCTGACAGACGTCAGCGCGCCAATCGATGCAGCCCGACAAAGACCACTGCCCACAGCAGCGCCAGCCCGATCAGCGTGGGCGCCACGTCAAAGCCGAATTCCACGCCTGCCAACTGGCTGCCGGCGTAATACGACAGCGGCCCGCCCACTGCGCCTAATACGGCGGCTCGCCACCAGGGGCGTGCGCTCCATGCCAGGCAATGACGCAACGTGGTGGCCAGCAGCGCCCACAGCAGCATCAGCCAAAACGGGATCAACGGCCCTGGTTCGCTGAACTGAAACACACCCAGCGCTCGCAGTAACGTGTCCAGCAGCGTGCCCGCCACAGTCACGCCAATGATCAGCGCGCCATCCTTTGCCCAAGAACTTATCCACAGCAGATGAACGGCCAGCACCGCCACGCCAATCAGCAACCAGGGGCCGTCGCCGCCCAGCACGCAGGCAAACCAGCCGCACTGGAACAGCGCGGCGTTGGCCAGGTTTTTAAGCATTGAAACGGCCGAGCAGCGGAGGGTTGATCGCCGCCGGTTTGGCCAGCAGCAACTGGGCCGTGCCGATGGTGCGCTCCATAAAGCCACCTTCGCAGTAGCACAGGTAGAACTCCCACAGCCGCAGGAAGTACTCGTCGTAGCCCAGTTCTGTCAGGCGGCCATGGGCGCGGCGAAAATTCTCATGCCACAGGCGCAGGGTTTTTGCGTAGTGCAGACCGAAGTCTTCCATGTGCAGCAAGTTCATATCGGTGTCGCGGCTGACGATCTGCAGCATGTTCTGTACCGAGGGCAGGGCGCCGCCGGGGAAGATGTAGCGCTGGATAAAATCCACGCTGCGTTTGGCTTGCTCGAAACGCTGTTCGCGGATGGTGATGGCTTGCAGCAACATCAGGCCGTCGCGCTTGAGCAACTGTGCACATTGCTTGAAGTAGGTGGGCAGAAAGCGATGACCCACAGCCTCGATCATCTCGATGGACACCAGTTTGTCGTACTCGCCCGTGAGATCGCGATAATCCCTTAGCAGCAGGGTGACCTGATCTTGCAGGCCCAACGCCTGTATGCGTTGTTCGGTGTACGCAAATTGTTCTTTGGACAGGGTCGTGGTGGTGACCTTGCAGCCATAGTGCTGCGCGGCATACAGCGCCATGCTGCCCCAGCCGGTGCCGATCTCCAGCAAATGGTCGCTGGGTTTGAGGGCAAGCTTCTGGCAGATACGCTCCAGTTTGTTCAGTTGCGCCTGTTCCAGGGTGTCGTCGGCCGTCAGAAATTGCGCCGCCGAGTACATCATGGTCGGGTCGAGGAATTGTTCGAACAGCTCATTGCCCAGGTCGTAGTGGGCGGCGATGTTTTTTTGCGAGCCCTCGCGCGTATTGCGGTTGAGCCAGTGCAGGCTCTGAGTCAGCGGGCGGGCGAGGCGGGCCAGGCCACCTTCCAGCGCGTCGAGTACGTCCAGGTTGCTGACCATCACCCGCACCACGGCGGTCAGGTCCGGGCTGGTCCAGTAGCCATGGATAAACGCTTCGCCGGCGCCGATCGAACCGTTGGCCGCCACCAGGCCCCACACGGCCGGATCGACGATCTGGATTTCCCCCAACAGGTGCGCTTCCCGTGCGCCGAACACTTGGCGTTCACCGTCCTCGATCACCACCAACTGGCCATGGCGCAATTGGCTGAGTTGACGCAGCACACCCTTGCGCAGCAGCGCGGTGGTCATGCCGTTGACGTTCAGGCGGCTGGCCTTGACCGATAAGCTAGGGGATTTCATGGCGATGTTCCTTGGTATACCCGACGGCGGTGCGAGAGGCGCCATCGGCGGCCCGGTGGGAGAAAATCGGTGTGCGTTTGAGCAACAGGCGCAGGGCCTGGCAGTAAATGGCCAGGCAGGTCTTGGCGGTCATCCACGGAAAACGTCCCAGGTAGCGGTGCAGACTGGCGCGGGTCAGCGCCTCTTTGTGCAGGCTCAGGGTGGCGTCGAAGACTTTCAGCTCGCCCTGCCAGTCGGCCATATGCACGCCAAGCCGCTCGGCGGGCGGGCTGAAGCTCATGCGGTATTCCAGGTCCCGCGGCAGGAACGGCGATACATGGAACGCCTTGGCCACGGCGAAATGCTGGTGCTCGTCCGCGCCCAGTGCCTGGGCCGGCAGCACGTAGTGGTAGCGTTCGCGCCAAGGGGTGTTGGTTACTTCACACAGGATCGCGGCCAATTGCCCATCGGCCTCGAAACAGTAGAAGAAACTCACCGGATTAAAAGCCAGGCCCCAACTGCGAGCCTGGGTCAGTAGGCAGATAACGCCCTGGGGTGTGCGCCCCAGCGCCTTGCCGACTTCCTGGCGCACGGCATCGCTCAGGCTGATGCCGTGGCCGGTCAACTCACGCAGGTAATCCTGCTGGCGAAAACCGAAGGGCGCCAGGCGGCTACGCCCGGCCAGGGGCGAGAGCCCGAGCACTTGGTCTTCTTCGCTCAAATCCAGGTACAGCAGGCCGATGCGGTAGCGAAAGGCATGAGCCTTGGGCGCAAATCGGCGGTGGGCAATCCAGCCGCTGTACAGGGCGCTGTTCACAGGGTTTCTCCAAAGGCTTGCGCCACGCGCAGGGCGCTGACCACGCCGTCTTCATGGAACCCGTTGGCCCAATAGGCACCGCAATAATGGGTATGTCGGGCGCCGTTCAGTTCTTCCCAGCGCTGCTGGGCGGCGACGGCGGCCAGGCTGTATTGCGGGTGGGCATAGGTAAAGCGCGCGAGGATCTTCAGCGGGTTGATCACCGCCGTCTGGTTGAGGCTGACGCAAAAGGTCGTGGTGCTGTCGATGCCTTGCAGGATGTTCATGTCGTAGGTCACGGCGGCCTGGGCCTGACTGTCGCCGGTCAGCCGGTAGTTCCAACTGGCCCAGGCCAGCCTGCGGTCGGGCAGCAGGCGCGTGTCGGTGTGCAGCACTACGTCGTTGTCGGCGTAGGGCAGGGCGCCGAGGATTTCCTGCTCGGCCTGGCTCGGGTCGCCGAGCAACGCCAGGGCCTGATCGCTATGGCAGGCGAACACCACCCGATCGAACGTCTCGCTACCGGCCGCGCTGTGGATAACCACACCGTCCTCGTTGCGTTCGACTTTATGCACAGGGCAGTTCAGGCGGATCCGCTCACGAAAACCGCGCGTCAGCGGTTCGATATAAGCGCTGGAGCCGCCTTCGATCACGCACCATTGCGGGCGATTGTTCACCGACAACAAGCCGTGGTTCTTGAAGAACCGTACAAAGAACTGCAACGGAAACCCCAACATGTCCGCCAGTGACATCGACCAGATCGCTGCCCCCATCGGCACGATGTAATGACGCACGAAGCGCTCACCGTAACCGCCGGCAGTGAGGTAGTCGCCCAGGGTCATATCGGCGCTGATCCGTTGTTCTTGCAGATCCAGCGGAGCCTGGCGGTTGAAGCGCAGGATGTCGCGCAACATGCCCCAGAAGCCTGGCGAGAGGATATTGCGGCGCTGGGCGAACAGGCTGTTGAGGTTGTTGCCGTTGTACTCGAACCGGGTGCGCTCGTCGCACACCGAAAAACTCATCTCGGTGGGTTTGAACGCCACGCCGATCTGCCCCAGTAACCGAATGAAGTTGGGGTAGGTCCAGTCGTTGAACACGATAAAACCGGTGTCCACCGCGTAGGGTTGGCCCTCCACCGTCACGTTGACCGTATGGGTATGCCCGCCGATGCGGTCGCCCGCTTCGAACAGGGTGATGTCGTGGCTGCGGCTGAGCAGATAGGCGCTGGTCAGCCCGGCGATACCGCTACCGATAATGGCGATCTTCACAGGTCGTCCTTCTTCGGCGGTGGGCTGCGCAACATGCGTTTGCCGATGATCAATTGCGCGCGGTTGGGCAGTTTCGACAACGGCCACAAGGTGGCGATAAACAGCGCGGGGAAGGCGATCTCCAACGGGCGCTTGCTCAGCTTGGCGAAGATATGCCGCGCGGCTTTGTCGGCGGGCCAGCTCAGGGGCATCGGGAAGTCGTTGCGTTCGGTCAGGGGCGTGTCGACAAAGCCTGGGCTGATCACGGTAACGTCGATGTTCTCCGGCGACAGGCTGATGCGCAGCGATTCGAACAAGTAGCGCAGGCCGGCCTTGGACGCACCGTACGCCTCGGCACGTGGCATTGGCAGGTAAGTCACGGCGCTGGCGACGCCCACCAGGTGCGGCGTGAGCCCGGCGCGCAGCAACGGCAGGGCGGCTTCGATGCAGTAACTGCTGGCCAGCAGGTTGGTGCGCACGACGTGCTCGATGATCGATGAGTCGAACTGGCGGGCGTCCACGTATTCGCACGTGCCGGCGTTGAGGATCACTGTGTCCAGCGCACCCCACACCTGAGCGATGTGCTCGCCGATTTCGCGCACGGTCTGGCTGTTGGTCAGGTCGCCGGCCACCACCAGCACTTGACCAGGGTAACGCTGCGCCAACGCCTCCAGCGGCTCTTTGGTGCGCGAGCTCAACGCCACCTGGGCGCCGCTGTTGAGCAGCTCCACGGCCAGCGCGGCGCCGATGCCACTGCTGGCGCCAGTCAGCCAATAACGACGAGGCGTCACTGCGTTCATCCCACTCTCCTTTTCAGCCAGCTGATCACCTTGCCCAACACGGGCAGGTGTTCGTACAGCAGTGCCCCGGCATCGAAATAATCCCGATGGCGGTACACCGTTTCACGCCACATCAGGTGTGAGCAGCCTTCCACGCGGATGACCTTGCCACTGGCCAGGCGCGGGTGGCAGAAGCTCATTTTCCAGCGCAGGTAGCCTTCGCCCTCGGCGACCTGATCGAAACCGTGGAAATCGAAGCGTAACTGGCTGACGTTGCCGTACAGCGACTCGAAATAGCGGTGCAGCGCGGTCAAGCCGTGCACTTCGTGAAGCGGATCGGTGAAGGTGATGTCCTTGCTGTACAGACTGTCGAGCAAGTGCAGGTTGTGCTTGTCCAGGGTGGCGAAGGTCTGGGCGAAACGGCGCAGGAAATCACTCATGGGCACCTCCTACCGCTTCGCGCGACGGCAGACTGCGGAACGCCGCCAGGGCGCGCTCGCGGGATTTTTTCAAATCGACAATGGCGCGCGGGTAATCCGCCACGCCAAACAGTCCGCCAACCGCGTCGGGGTTGTGGACTTCCTTTTTATTCAGCGCGGCCAGTTCCGGCAGCCAGTGCTTGATGAACACGCCTTCGCTGTCGAATTTTTCCGATTGGCTCAGCGGGCTGAAAATCCGGAAGTACGGCGCCGAGTCGGTGCCGGTGGAAGAGCTCCACTGCCAGCCGCCATTATTGGCGGCCAAGTCGCCGTCGATCAGATGGCGCATGAAGAACCGTTCGCCTTCGCGCCAATCGATCAACAGATTCTTGGTCAGGAACATCGCCACCACCATGCGCAGGCGGTTATGCATCCAGCCGGTTTCAAGCAACTGGCGCATCGCCGCGTCGATGATCGGCAGACCGGTGCGCGCCTCTTGCCAGGCCGCCAGGTCCTTGGGCGCATCGCGCCAGGCCACGGCTTCGGTTTCGGGGCGGAAGGCGCGGTGACGGGACACCCGAGGGTAGCCCACCAGAATGTGTTTGTAGAACTCACGCCACAGCAGTTCGTTGATCCAGGTGATCGCCCCGATATCGCCGCTTTCGAACTCGCCCTGATTGGTTTGCAGCGCCGCGTGCAAGCATTGGCGCGGCGAGACCACGCCGGCGGCCAGGTAGGCAGACAACTGGCTGGTGCCGGGTTTGGCCGGGAAATCGCGCTCGTCCTTGTAATAGCTGATCTGCGCATCGGCGAAGGTTTCCAGGCGGCGTCGGGCTTCGTCTTCACCGGCAGGCCAGAGGGCGCGTAGGCGTTCGCTCGGCGGTTCGAAGCCATCGACGGTGGCTGGCACGGCGTCGCTTTTGATCGCCAGTTTTGCCTGGGCCTTGGGCGTGCTCACCAGGTGCGGCAGGGCGCTGTGCAGACGGGTGTAGCAGACTTTGCGGAACTGACTGAACACCTGGAAATACGTGCCGCTTTTGGTCAGCACACTGCCGGGTTGGAAAAACAATTGATCCAGGTAGCTGTGGAAGGTCACCCCATCGGCTTCCAGCGCCGTGGCCACCGCCGCATCTCGGCGGCTTTCATGAATGCCGTATTCCTCGTTGACGTGCACCGACGCCACTCCCAACTCGCCGCACAATTGGCGGAGCACGGCGGGTGCCTGGTCCCAGGTGGCGGCGGTGCGGATCAGCAACGGGATGTTGAGTTCGCCCAAGGACCGGCTCAAGTCCCGCAGGTTACGCAGCCAGAAATCCACTTTGCACGGCGCGTCATCGTGGGCCAGCCATTGTTCGGGCGTGATCAGGTACACCGCTGCCAGCGGGCCGCGCTGGCTCGCAGCGGCCAGGGCGGTATTGTCGTGAAAGCGCAAGTCGGTGCGCAGCCAGATCAGATGCATTTAGACGAGTCCACGATGGAGCATAAGCTGGTGGGCCGACAACGGGTCTTCGGCGAGGGACAGATCCGCAAGGTCATGGCTCAATAACGCCAGCTCGGCCTGATGAATACTCACCGTGGGGCCGACCAGCAGTGTCGGGCAATCAACACCGCCCAGTAGTTTGGCGAAGGCCGGCAGTTGCAAGGCTTTGCTCGAATACAGCAGCACGGCGCGCGGTTTGAGGTGCTCCACCGCCAGGGCCAATTCGCCGGCCGGCAGCGGCCAGTCGAACACTTCCACCGGGCAATCGGCGCTGCTGGCCAGCCAGGCGCTGAGCCACAGATGCGGCTCCAGCGGCAAGTCGGACTGGTTGATCAGCAGTAGCGGCGCACCGTGCAATTGCCGATTGTTGTGGTAAATGCGCGCGCCAAACTTGCTACGCAGCCACGACAGCAAAAACACCCGCTCCATCTGCGCGCCGAACTGGCCCTGCCAGCGTTGCTCCAGTTCCTGGATCAGCGGTAGCAGCAGTTGCTCGCACAAAGTGCGCGGCGGGTACAGCGCCATGGCCTGGTTAAAGGCATCGTCGACCCGGCGCTCGGCCAAGTCGCTGATGGCCTGCACCAATGTCTGGCGCAGACTCTGCCATTCGTTGGCAACGCTGTCGGGGGTGATCTGGGCGGAGTCGATCAGGTTTTTCACCTGGCTGACGGGCACGCCGCGGTTAAGCCAGGTCAGGATGGTGTGGATACGTTGCACATGCTCGGCACTGAACAGCCGATGCCCCTTGGGCGTGCGCTGCGGCACGATCAAACCATAACGGCGTTCCCAGGCGCGCAGGGTTACGGCGTTGACGCCGGTCTGGCGCGCCACTTCACGGATCGGCAGCCAGCCGTCTTCAAGGGCTTGGGCGATGTCTTCGCCGGGTTCGTCTTGGAGGACGGCGTTCATGACGCTTTTCATGGGTTAGATCGCATTTCGCAGGCTGAGATTTTCCGGGTGCGGCTGCAAGTACGCCTGCTGCGCAATGTAGCGGTCCGGGTGTTGACGAAAGTGGTGCTTGAGCAACGTCAGCGGCACCACCAGCGGCACGATGCCGTGGCGGTATTGGCCGATGACGGTCTGCATTTCCTGTTTGTCGTCGGCGCTGATCACCTGTTTCAGGTAGCCGCTGATGTGCTGCAGCACATTGCTGTGGGTGCCGCGGGTGGCGCATTTTTTCAGGCCGGTCATCAGCTCAGTGAAGTAAACGCTGGCCAGCTCATCCAGCTCGGTACTTTTATCCATCGTGCCTAACAGGTGACCGAGGCTTTTGTAGTGCTGCGGGCTGTGAGCCATCAACAAGTACTTGTACCGAGAATGAAAGGCCAGCAAGCGATGACGGCTCAAACCTTCGGCCAGCAGTGCTTGCCAGCTGGCATAGACGAATACGCGGGTGAGGAAGTTTTCCCGCAGGACCGGGTCATTCAAGCGACCGTCTTCTTCCACCGGCAAGTTGGGGTGGCGCGCGCAAAACGCCTGGGCATAGATGCCGCGACCGCCGCCATCCACCGGTGTGCCGTTCTCGCGATACACCTTGACCCGCTCCAGGCCACAGGACGGGGACTTCTGCATAAAGATGTAACCGCACAGGTCGGTATGCTCGCGCGCCATCTGCCGGCCGTAATCGTCCAGCGGCTGGGTCACGTTGAGGGCACGGTTCACCGTGCCGACGGCTTGCGGCTGGGCAGGGTCGCCCACCAGACGGATCGGTTCACGGGGGATGCCCAGGCCGATGGCGACTTCCGGGCACAGCGGCACAAAGTCGAAATAATCGGCGAGGGTCTGGCAACAGAGCAGGGATTGTTTATGTCCGCCATTGAAGCGCACGTTCTCGCCCAGCAGGCAGGCGCTGATGGCGATCTTCGGTTTGGTGATGCTGGACATGAGCAAACCTCTGCAAAATTCCTATACAAACAAGAGTGCCTGTACAACTAAATCTCATCATAGGTTTGATGCTGTACAAGTCAAATCATTTGTATAAGTTTTTACGCTGAGATTATTGCCAGCCGATTTTCCACGCCCCGGCGTCTTGCAGGGTTTGCCACGGCAGGCGTTCACCCCGGCGCGTCATGACCGCTTGCAGCTCGATTTCCAACACGGTGCCTTCTTCGTCACGAAACAGTTCGGTGACCAGAAAATGCTTTTCCTTGTTTTGGGGGTGTGCTGCTGTCCACTTCGACAGCAGCAATTTGGCCGGGTTGATGCGGTTCATTGCAGATGCTCGATCAGCCGTCGCGCTGCTTCTTGCCCGCTGAGCCAGGCGCCTTCCACACGGCCGGACAAGCACCAGTCACCGCATACGTACAAGCCTAGGTCGGCATCGGCGAGCACGCCGAATTCATGGGCGCTGGACGGTCGCGCGTACAGCCAGCGATGCGCCAGGCTGAACGACGGCGCGGGCATGGCGCTGTGCAGCAGTTCGGCGAACGCGCCGTGCAGGTATTCGGTGACCGCTTCTTTGGACAGGTCCAGATGAGCCTTGCTCCACGCGCTGGTGGCGTGCAGCACCCAGGTGTCGAGGGTGGTGTCGCGCCCGGGCTTGCTGCGGTTGCGCGCCAGCCAGTCGAGGGGGCTGTCCTGTACGAAGCAGCCCTCCATTGGGGTGTCCAGCGGGGTGTCGAAGGCCAGGGCCACGGCCCAGGTAGGGTCCATTTTCACACCGGCGGCGACGCCCGCCAGTTTGGGCGCGGCTGCCAGCAGGGCAGTGGCCTGGGGCGCGGGCGTGGCGATGATGACATGGCTGAACGGCCCGTGATTGCCGCCGTCGGCGTCCTGCAGGTTCCAATGATGTTTGCCTTGGAACACCTCGGTGATGCGGCAGCCGAATTGCACCGGCAAATCATCCAGCAATGCGCGGGTGATCGCACTCATACGCGGTGTACCGACCCAGCGCACCTGCTCATCGGGTGAGGGGGTGAGCTGGCCGGACTTGAATTGATAAAGCTGTGGTTGCCACTGATCGACCACGCCCTGCGTCTGCCAGCGTTGCACCTCGGTGGCGAAGCGCCGGTCGCGGGCGGTGAAGTACTGGGCGCCCATGTCGAGCGCACCGGCATCGCTGCGTTTGCTGGACATGCGTCCGCCGCTGCCGCGGCTTTTATCGAAGAGTTGTACAAGGTGCCCGGCCTCTTTTAACGCTCGGGCGGCGGAAAGTCCGGCGATGCCGGTACCGATAATCGCGATGGGTAGAGTCATGGTGGGCCTCATTTACCGTTGGGTACAGGCTACGCCGAGACCAATAGCTGTACAATATTGTTTTTTGGTATAAGTTTTGGCGTACCTGAACCGTTGACGTGGCCTATGGTTAACCCTACGCCACGCCCGACTTCGAATTGATCCCTGCTTATAAAATAGACCAGTGATCGGCGGCGAACGTTACATGAGGAGCGTCCCATGCATATTTTGCTGACCGGCGGTACCGGCTTGATCGGTCGCCAACTCTGCCAACACTGGCTGGCCCAGGGTCATCGTCTGACCGTGTGGAGCCGTCATCCTGAGGAAGTGGCGTCGCTGTGCGGCGCGCAAGTACTGGGCGTTGCGCGCCTGGAAGAGGTGATCGGCGCGGTAGATGCGGTGGTCAACCTGGCCGGCGCGCCCATCGCCGACCGCCCCTGGACTCACAAGCGCAAGGCGCTGTTGTGGAGCAGCCGCATCAGTCTTACCGAAACTTTGCTGGCCTGGCTCGAAGGCCTTGAGCAGAAACCGGCAGTGCTGGTGTCCGGTTCGGCGGTGGGTTGGTACGGCGACGGCGGCGAGCGCGAATTGACCGAAGCCAGTGGCCCGGTGCAGGACGACTTCCCCAGCCAGCTGTGCATCGCCTGGGAAGAAACCGCCCAGCGCGCCGAAGCCCTGGGCATCCGCGTGGTACTGGTGCGCACTGGTCTGGTACTGGCTGCCGAGGGCGGCTTTTTGTCGCGGTTGCTGCTGCCGTTCAAACTGGGGCTGGGCGGGCCTATCGGCAATGGCCGGCAGTGGATGCCGTGGGTGCATATCCAGGATCAAATTGCCCTGATTGATTTTCTTCTGCACAAGCAAGACGCCAACGGTCCTTATAATGCGTGCGCGCCGCACCCGGTGCGTAACCGCGAGTTCGCCAAGACCCTGGGCCAAGTGTTGCATCGCCCGGCATTCATGCCCATGCCGGCCTTCGCGTTGAAGGTGGGGCTGGGCGAGTTGTCGGGGTTGTTGTTGGGCGGCCAGAAGGCCGTACCGGAACGTTTGCTGGCGGCCGGTTTCACTTTCCAGTTCACTGAGTTGCGCGCGGCTCTGGACGACTTGTCCACCCGCCTCTAGAGATAGGATGTTGCATGACGGATCACGCGTTGTTACTGGTCAACCTGGGTTCACCGGCGTCCACTTCGGTGGCCGATGTGCGCAGCTACCTCAATCAGTTTTTGATGGACCCTTATGTGATCGACTTGCCATGGCCGGTGCGACGCCTGCTGGTGTCGCTGATCCTGATCAAGCGCCCAGAGCAGTCGGCCCATGCCTACGCATCGATCTGGTGGGACGAGGGCTCGCCGTTGGTGGTGCTCAGCCGTCGCCTGCAAGCGCAAATGACCGCGCAGTGGACCCAAGGCCCGGTGGAGTTGGCGATGCGTTACGGCGAGCCCTCCCTGGAAACCACCCTGACGCGCCTGGCCGCCCAGGGTATCCGCAAAGTCACGCTGGCGCCGTTGTACCCGCAGTTTGCCGACAGCACCGTGACCACGGTGATCGAAGAGGCCCAGCGCGTGGTGCGTGATAAGAAACTGGCTGTGCAGTTTTCGATCCTGCAGCCGTTCTACGATCAGCCGGAGTACATCGACGCATTGGCGGCGAGCGCGCGCCGCTATGTGGAACAGGATTACGATCACCTGCTGCTGAGTTTCCACGGCTTGCCCGAGCGGCACCTGACCAAGCTCGATCCCACCGGCCAGCATTGCTTCAAGGATGCCGACTGCTGCAAGAATGCCTCGCCTGAGGTGCTCGCCACCTGCTATCGCGCACAGTGCTTCAGTGTCGCCCGTGATT
Organism: Pseudomonas sp. MD330_10; assembly: GCF_042610415.1. Lineage (NCBI taxonomy): Bacteria > Pseudomonadati > Pseudomonadota > Gammaproteobacteria > Pseudomonadales > Pseudomonadaceae > Pseudomonas > Pseudomonas sp. MD330_10. The sequence continues at coordinate 56,780 of NZ_JBHGZU010000013.1, read as the reverse complement.
TCGCTGCGCGGCTGGGCTTGCCCGACGGTAAGTGGTCGGTGGCGTTCCAGTCGCGGCTGGGTCGCGCGAAATGGATCGAACCCTACACCGAGGCCCGCCTGGAGGCGCTGGCCCAGCAAGGTGTGAAAAAACTGCTGGTGATGTGCCCGGCGTTCGTCGCCGATTGCATCGAGACCCTGGAGGAGATCGGCGACCGCGGCCGTGAGCAATTCCGCGAAGCCGGGGGCGAGGACCTGATATTGGTGCCGTGCCTGAACGATGACCCGCAGTGGGCGGCGGCGCTCAATACCCTGTGCGAGCGCGCGCCGCAGCAACTGTAGGCGCGTTACAGATTGAGGGTCAGGCTGACCGTGAGGTTGCGCGGTTCGCCGGGGTTGACCCAGTAATTGCTGTAGGAGCGCTCGTAGTACTTTTCATCGAACAGGTTGTTGAGGTTCAGGCCCACCGTCACGTTTTGCGTGGCCTTGTAATGGGCCAGCAAATCGACGGTGTGGTAGGCGGGCAGTTCAAAGCTACCGCCGGCCTCACCCGAGCGATCCCCCACATAGGTGAACGCCGCGCCCATATCCGAGCCGCGCAAGGCGCCATCCTGGAATTCATACACCCCCAATAGACTGCCGCTGCGCTTGGCCACGCCGAGAATGCGGCTGCCCGTCGGAATTGTTTTGTCACCCTTGGTCACTTCGGCGTCGATATAGGCCAAGGCGCCGATCACGCGCACCGCGTCGGTCACTTGCCCGCTCAGCTGCAGGTCGAAACCCTGGCTGCGAGCCTTGCCCATGGCGCGGTTGGTATTGGTGGCCGGGTCCAGGGCCAGCACGTTTTCCTTTTCGATATGGAACGCGGCCAGGGTGGCGCTGAGGCGGTCGTCGAACAGTTCGCTCTTGATCCCCACTTCATAACCCACGCCTTCTTCAGGCTTGAAGGTTTTACCCGTGGCGTCCAGGCCGCTATTGGGCTTGAACGAGGTTGAAGCGTTGGCGAACACGCCGACCTCGGGCGTGAGCTGATAAAGCAGCCCGGCGCGCTGGGTGAGGGCGTCGTGGGTTTGTCGACTGGTTGGGGCGTTACGAGTGAAGTCGTCGAGGGTTTGTTCGAAGTGCTCGAAGCGCGCGCCAATCATGCCGCGCAAGCGCTCGGTGAAGATGATCTGGTCCTGCAGGTTCAACGCGTGGCTTTTAGTCTGCTCGAAGAAGTCAGTGCCGGAGCGAGCGCCATTGGGTTTGGGTTGGCCGTAGACCGGATTGTAGAGGCCTATGGGGTAGCTGCCCGCGATCGCAGTCACGCGTTCGCTCTTGCGGTACTCCTCGTATTCGGTGCCCACCAGCAATTCGTGCTGCCAACTGCCGATGTCGAACAGGCCACGCAGTTCCAGCTGGGTAATGCTGTCATGCCAGCCCATGGAGCGTTCGCGGTAACGGCGATTGAGGGTATGACCGTCGGCATTCAGCGCCCGGTTTTCCGAAGCATCGCCCCATAGGCTGCCTTGTTTGTAGTGGCTGGCCAGGCGCAGTTTCCAGGCGTCGTTGAGGTGATGTTCGAGGGTCGCTTGCAGGCGGTTGTTGTGGTTGTCGATATCGCCGTCGTTGGGCTCGCCGAGGAACGTGCGGCGCGATACGCCGGGAGCGTCGACGATGCCGCGGTCGAAGGTAGAGCTGTGGCGCACGAATTCACTTTCCACCAGCAGGGTGGTATCCGGGTCCAATTGCCAGCTGAACGACGGCGCGACAAACACCCGCTTGCTGCCGACGTGATCGCGGAAACTGTGGTTGTCTTCCACCGCCAGGTTGACCCTCGACAGCACGTTGCCTTCGCTGGCTAGTGGGGTGTTGACGTCCAGTGCGGTGCGATAACGATCCCAACTGCCTGCGCTGGCTTGCAGGGTGGTGAAGGCCTCGGGTTGAGGTTTTTTGGTGACGATATTCACCGTGCCGCCGGGATCGCCGCGCCCGTAGAGGCTGGCGGCAGGGCCCTTGAGCACCTCGATGCGTTCGATATTGGCGGTGTCCGGCGTGCTCGGGTAGCCACGGTTGGCGCTGAAGCCATCCTGGTAGAACTCCGAGGTGGTGAAACCGCGCACGCTGTATTCGTACAGGGTCAGGCCGCCGAAGTTGTTTTGCTTGGACACCCCGCCGGCGAATTCCAGCGCGCGTTCCACGTTGGTACTGCCCAGGTCTTTGAGCACCGTGGCGGGAATCACGCTGATGGACTGTGGGATGTCACGCAGGGCCGTGTCGGTTTTGGTCGCGCTGGCGGATCGGGTGGCGCGGTAGCCCGTGACCGGGCCGGTGGCGGATTCATAAGCGTCGGTCGTGACGCTGATAGCTTCCAGTTCCAGGCGGTTTTCTTCGCCATATGCGGGGTCCAGCAGCAACCCCAGGGCCAGACCGGCCATGGGAGCGATTTTTCGAGACGGCATGAGAGAGCGTTCCAATGATTTAATTGAAACAATATAACATGCCTAATGAGAATGAATCGCTATGAGATGTCAGCTGGCAAGTGCCCGCGAACGGGCACCTGGGGGCGGCCGGTTATTCCTCTTCTTTTACCGGGGCTGGCGGTGGGCGCAGGCCGATCTCGGCTGACAACTTGATCTCTTTGCCATTGCGCATGACCTGAATTGCGACTTTATCCGTCGGTTTGATTCGCGCCACTTGGTTCATCGACTTGCGTCCGTCGCCGGCCGGTTCGCCGTTGATGCTCAGAATCACGTCACCCAATTGCAGGCCGGCCTTCTGCGCCGGGCCATCGCGGAAGATCCCCGCCACCACGATGCCTGGGCGCCCAGTCAGGCCGAACGATTCGGCCAGCTCTTTGGTCAACGGTTGCACTTCGATGCCCAGCCAGCCGCGAATTACCTGGCCGTGCTCGATGATCGACTTCATCACTTCCATCGCCAGCTTCACCGGGATCGCAAATCCGATGCCTTGCGAACCACCGGACTTGGAGAAAATCGCCGTGTTAATGCCGGTCAGGTTGCCATTGGCATCCACCAGGGCGCCGCCGGAGTTGCCCGGGTTGATCGCGGCATCGGTCTGGATAAAGTCTTCGTAGCTGTTAAGACCCAGTTGGTTACGCCCGGTGGCACTGATGATGCCCATGGTCACCGTCTGGCCAACCCCGAACGGGTTGCCGATGGCCAGTGCGACATCGCCCACGCGCAAGCCATCGGAACGGCCGAGGGTGATCGACGGCAGGTTCTTCAAGTCGATCTTCAGCACCGCCAGGTCCGTTTCCGGGTCACTGCCCACCACTCGGGCCAGGGTTTCGCGGCCGTCACGCAGGGCCACCACAATCTGATCGGCGCCACTGGTCACATGGTTGTTGGTGAGGATGTAGCCCTCAGGGCTCATGATCACCCCGGAACCCAGGCTGGACTCCATGCGCCGCTGCTTGGGCCCGTTGTCACCGAAATAGCGGCGGAATTGCGGGTCTTCAAACAGCGGATGCGCCGGTTTGTTGATGACTTTGGTGGTGTACAGGTTGACCACCGCCGGGGCGGCGATCACCACTGCGTCGGCGTAGGTCACCGGGCCTTGCACCACCGTGGTGGTCTGTGGGGCCTGTTGCAGGTTCACATCAAGGCTGGGTAAGCCCACCCACTGAGGGAAACGCTGAATGATCAGCATCGCGATCAGCACGCCGGCCAGCAATGGCCATCCAAAAAAACGCAGCGCCTTGAGCATCAAGTAAGTCCTGACAGGTTGCAGGGGGCGGGGGAGCGCCCATAATGTCGCGCATTATACGAGGCTGAGCGCGCCTCTGAACGGGATATTTAGGAGACTTTCATGGCCGTCCCCCTTACCACCCTCGTCGAGGAAGCCGACCGCTACCTCGGCAGTGCAAAAATTGCCGATTACTGCCCCAATGGCCTACAGGTCGAGGGTCGTCCGCAGGTGATGCGCATCGTCAGCGGCGTGACCGCCAGCCAGGCGCTGCTGGACGCCGCCGTCGAAGCCCAGGCCGACCTGGTGCTGGTGCACCACGGTTACTTCTGGAAAGGCGAAAACCCGTGCATCACCGGCATGAAGCAGCGTCGTCTGAAAACCCTGCTCAAGCACGACATTAGCCTGCTGGCCTACCACCTGCCGCTGGACCTGCACCCCGACGTCGGCAATAACGTGCAGCTGGCGCGCCAGTTGGATATCACCGTCGAAGGCCCGCTGGACCCGGACAACCTCAAGGTCGTCGGCCTGGTGGGCTCCCTCGCCGAGCCGCTATCCCCCCGCGATTTCGCTCGCCGCGTGCAGGACGTGATGGGCCGCGAGCCTTTGCTGATCGAAGGCAGCGAGATGATCCGGCGCGTCGGCTGGTGCACCGGCGGCGGCCAGGGCTATATCGACCAGGCGATTGCCGCGGGTGTCGACCTGTTCCTCAGCGGCGAAGCCTCCGAGCAGACCTTTCACAGCGCCCGCGAAAACGACATCAGTTTCATCGCCGCCGGCCATCACGCCACCGAACGCTACGGTGTGCAGGCGTTGGGCGATTACCTGGCGCGGCGCTTTGCCCTGGAACATCTATTCATCGATTGCCCCAACCCGATCTGAACCACAACGCTGACCAGGATGGGGGAGGGGATGCCTGCTTTCACACAAACCTGACGGCATATTGATATATCGTTTCGGTCTAGCTGGCGCCCTAAATAGAAGAAGTTGCTGTGCTAGCATGCCTCGCTCGAACACGGCCCGCTGGCCGTCCATAAGATCGTTTTTCCGTGAGTAACCATGGTCGACAAACTGACGCATCTGAAACAGCTGGAGGCGGAAAGCATCCACATCATCCGCGAGGTCGCCGCCGAGTTCGACAACCCGGTGATGCTCTACTCGATCGGTAAAGACTCTGCCGTGATGCTGCACCTGGCACGCAAGGCGTTTTTTCCGGGCAAGCTGCCCTTCCCGGTGATGCACGTCGACACCCGCTGGAAATTCCAGGAGATGTACAAGTTCCGCGACAAGATGGTCGAAGAACTGGGCCTGGACCTGATCACCCACGTCAACCCGGACGGTGTGGCGCAGGGCATCAACCCATTCACCCACGGCAGCGCCAAGCACACCGACATCATGAAGACCGAGGGCCTCAAACAGGCTCTGGACAAGCATGGTTTCGACGCAGCATTCGGCGGCGCCCGTCGCGATGAAGAGAAATCCCGCGCCAAAGAGCGTGTGTACTCGTTCCGCGACAGCAAACACCGCTGGGACCCGAAGAACCAGCGTCCGGAGCTGTGGAACGTCTACAACGGCAACGTCAACAAGGGCGAGTCGATCCGCGTGTTCCCGCTGTCCAACTGGACCGAGCTGGACATCTGGCAGTACATCTACCTGGAAGGTATCCCGATCGTGCCGCTGTACTTCGCTGCTGAACGTGAAGTGATCGAGAAGAACGGCACGTTGATCATGATCGACGACGACCGCATCCTCGAACATTTGTCCGACGAAGACAAAGCCCGCATCGTCAAAAAGAAAGTACGTTTCCGTACCCTTGGCTGCTACCCGTTGACGGGCGCGGTGGAGTCCGAAGCCGAGACGCTGACGGACATCATTCAGGAAATGCTCCTGACGCGAACTTCCGAGCGCCAGGGCCGGGTCATCGACCATGATGGCGCCGGCTCTATGGAAGATAAAAAACGTCAGGGTTATTTCTAAGGGGTTGTCATGTCGCACGCATCTGATTTGATCAGCGAGGACATCCTCGCCTACCTGGGCCAGCACGAGCGCAAGGAAATGTTGCGCTTCCTGACCTGTGGCAACGTCGACGACGGCAAGAGCACCCTGATCGGGCGCCTGCTGCACGACTCCAAGATGATCTACGAAGATCACCTGGAAGCCATTACCCGCGATTCGAAGAAGTCCGGCACCACCGGTGACGACATCGACCTGGCCTTGCTGGTCGACGGCTTGCAGGCCGAGCGTGAGCAGGGCATCACCATTGATGTGGCCTACCGCTACTTCTCCACCGCCAAGCGCAAATTCATCATCGCCGACACACCCGGCCATGAGCAGTACACCCGCAACATGGCCACCGGTGCGTCCACCTGTGACCTGGCGATCATCCTGATCGACGCACGCTACGGTGTGCAGACCCAGACCCGTCGCCACAGCTATATCGCCTCGTTGCTGGGCATCAAGCACATCGTGATTGCCGTCAACAAGATGGACATCAACGGCTTCGACCAAAGCGTGTTCGAGGCGATCAAGGCCGATTACCTGAAGTTCGCCGAAGGCATCGCGTTCAAGCCGAGCACCATGGCGTTCGTGCCGATGTCGGCGCTCAAGGGCGACAACGTGGTCAACAAGAGCGAGCGTTCGCCTTGGTACACCGGCCAGTCGTTGATGGAGATCCTCGAAACCGTCGAGATCGCCAACGACCGCAACTACACCGACCTGCGTTTCCCGGTGCAGTACGTCAACCGTCCGAACCTGAACTTCCGTGGGTTTGCCGGCACCCTGGCCAGCGGCATCGTGCACAAGGGCGACGAAGTCGTGGTGCTGCCGTCGGGCAAGAGCAGTCGCGTCAAATCCATCGTCACGTTTGAAGGTGAGCTGGAACACGCCGGCCCAGGCCAGGCTGTGACCCTGACCATGGAAGACGAAATCGATATCTCCCGTGGCGACCTGCTGGTGCATGCCGATAACGTGCCGCAAGTGGCCGACGCGTTCGACGCCATGCTGGTGTGGATGGCCGAGGAGCCGATGCTGCCGGGTAAAAAATACGACATCAAGCGCGCCACCAGCTATGTGCCCGGTTCCATCACCAGCATCGTGCACCGCGTGGACGTGAACACCCTGGCCGAAGGCCCGGCGAGTTCGTTGCAGTTGAATGAGATCGGCCGGGTCAAGGTCAGCCTCGACGCCGCCATCGCGCTGGACGGTTACGACAGCAACCGCACCACCGGCGCCTTTATCGTCATCGATCGCCTGACCAATGGCACCGTGGCGGCCGGCATGATCATCGCGCCGCCGGTCAGCCATGGCAGTGCGTCGCACCACGGCAAGTTGGCCCATGTGGCAACCGAAGAGCGCGCCATACGCTTCGGCCAGCAACCGGCTACCGTGTTGTTCAGCGGTTTGTCGGGCGCCGGTAAGAGCACGCTGGCCTATGCGGTCGAGCGCAAGCTGTTCGATATGGGCCGCGCTGTATTCGTGCTGGATGGCCAAAACCTGCGTCACGACCTCAACAAAGGGCTACCGCAGGATCGCGCCGGGCGTACTGAAAACTGGCGGCGCGCGGCTCACGTTGCGCGTCAGTTCAACGAAGCCGGCCTGCTGACCCTGGCCGCGTTCGTCGCACCGGATGCCGAGGGTCGCGAGCAGGCCAAGGCGCTGATTGGCAGCGATCGCCTGTTGACGGTCTACGTGCAAGCATCGCCGCTGGTGTGCGCCGAGCGTGACCCGCAAGGTCTGTACGCCGCCGGTGGGGATAACATCCCGGGCGAATCCTTCCCGTACGACGTGCCGTTGAACGCCGATCTGGTAATCGACACCCAGGCCCTATCGCTGGAAGAGAGCGTCAAGCAAGTGCTGGAGCTGTTGCGCCAGCGCGGCGCGATCTAAGCTTCGCGCAATCAAATGTGGGAGGGGGCTTGCCCCCGATAGCGATGTACCAGTGACAGATGTACTGACTGACACACTGCTATCGAAGGCAAGCCCTCTCCCACCTTTTGATTATCGTTTGTCTGGGAAGTCTTTATGTAGCTTGTCCAGTAACGCATCCTTCTCTTCCCACAGCTGATTGATCCACCCCTGGAACGCCAGCCGATACTCTCCATCCTGCTCATAATTGCTGCCGATAAACTCGACCGGGATCTGCACCTCGTCAAACTGCACCACCACGTCCTTCACCTTCCCGCATAGCAAGTCCCAGTACCCCGGGCGCCCGGCGGGGTAGTGGATGGTCACGTTCACCAGTGACTTCAATTGCTCGCCCATGGCATCCAGTACAAACGCGATACCGCCGGCCTTGGGTTTGAGCAGGTAGCGAAACGGCGAGTTCTGCTGTGCGTGTTTGGCCGGCGTAAACCGCGTGCCCTCGGCGAAGTTGAAGATGCCCACCGGGTTGTCGCGAAATTTCGCACAGGTCTTGCGAGTGGTTTCCAGATCCTTGCCTTTCTTCTCCGGGTGTTTTTCCAGGTAGGCCTTGGTGTAACGCTTCATGAATGGAAACCCCAGGGCCCACCATGCCAGTCCAATCACCGGCACCCAGATCAGTTCCTGTTTGAGGAAGAACTTCAGCGGGCGAATCCGACGATTGAGCACGTATTGCAGCACCATGATGTCGACCCAGCTCTGGTGGTTGCTGGTCACCAGATAGGAATGCTGATAATCCAGGCCTTCAAGGCCCTTCACATGCCAGCGCGTGCGCTGAACCAGGTTCATCCAGCCCTTGTTGTTGGTCACCCAGGCCTCATGGGTATGGTTCATCAGCCACTCGCTGAACCCCTTGGCGAAGGGCAGGGCCTTGAACAGCGCCACGACAAACAGGAACGAACACAACAGGATGGTGTTCAGCGCCAGCAACAGCGAGGCGATCACCCCGCGTACGGCGGCAGGTAGAAAATCCAGCATTTAGATATCCATAGGTCGATTGGCGGCTTGGATCGCGGTCAGCGCGATGGTGTACACGATGTCGTCGACCTGGGCGCCGCGCGGCAGGTCGTTGACCGGTTTGCGCAGGCCCTGAAGCATTGGCCCCAGGCTGACGCAGTCGGCGCTGCGCTGCACCGCTTTGTGGGTGGTGTTGCCGGTGTTCAGGTCCGGGAATACAAACACCGTAGCCTTGCCAGCGACCGGGCTGTTGGGCGCCAGTTGGCGGGCCACGGTTTCGTTGGCGGCGGCGTCGTATTGCAGCGGGCCGTCGATCAGCAGTGAACTCTGTTGCTCGTGGGCGAGCAGCGTGGCTTCGCGGACTTTCTCGACTTCTTCGCCGCTGGCCGAATCGCCGCTGGAGTAACTGATCATCGCCACCCGTGGCGTGATGCCGAACGCTTGCGCCGAGTCGGCGCTCTGCAGGGCGATTTCCGCCAGTTCGGCGGCGCTCGGGTGCGGGTTCATCACACAGTCGCCGTACACCAACACCTGCTCGGGAAACAGCATGAAGAACACCGACGACACCAGCGTGCAACCCGGTGCGGTTTTAATCAGTTGCAAGGCCGGGCGGATGGTATTGGCGGTGGAGTGGATGACGCCGGACACCAGCCCGTCGACTTCATCCAGGGCCAGCATCATGGTGGCGATCACCACGGTGTCTTCCAATTGCTGCTCGGCCATCGGCGCATTGAGACTCTTGCTCTTGCGCAGCGCCACCATGGGTTCGACGTAACGCTCGCGGATCAGGTCCGGGTCGAGAATCTCCAGCCCTTCGGGCAGCTCGATGCCTTGGGCGCGGGCCACGGCTTCGACGTCCGCCGGTTTGGCCAACAGCACGCAGCGCGCAATGCCTCGGGCCTGGCAGATAGCGGCGGCCTGTACGGTCAGCGGCTCGCTGCCTTCGGGCAAAACGATGCGCTTGTTGGCGGCCTGGGCGCGCTGGATCAATTGGTAGCGGAACACCGCCGGCGACAGGCGCATCTCCCGCGGCGTGCCGCAGCGTTGGTGCAGCCAACGCGCATCGAGATGGCTGGCGACGAAATCGGTAATGATCTCGGCGCGCTCGCGGTCATCGATGGGGATTTCCTTGTTCAGGTTGTTGAGCAGGTTGGCGGTTTCGTAGGAGCCGGTACTCACCGACAGCACCGGCAGCCCGGCCTGGAAGGCGCCGCGGCACAGGTCCATGATGCGCGGGTCGGGCAGGGTGTCGCTGGTCAGCAGCAACCCGGCCAGGGGTACGCCATTGATGGCGGCCAGGCTGACGGCCAGGATAATGTCGTCGCGGTCGCCGGGGGTCACCACCAACACGCCGGGCTTGAGCAGTTCCACGGTGTTACGCATGGTGCGGGCGCAGATGATGATGCGGGTCATGCGCCGGGTTTCGTAATCGCCGGCGTTGAGGATCTGCGCACCCATCAGGTCGGCGACGTCGCGGGTACGTGGCGCGTTAAGTTCTGGCTGATAGGGAATGCAGCCCAGCAGACGGAAATCACCGCTGCGCAACAACGGCGAATGCTCTTTCAGGCGCGCCGAGAAGGCCTCCATGCTTTCCTCGGTGCGTACTTTGTTGAGGATCACCCCCAGCACTTTCGGGTCTTTCGGCCCGCCGAACAGTTGCGCCTGCAACTCCACGCGGCCGGACAGCTCGGTGAGCACTTCGTTTTCCGGGGCGGACACCAGGATCACTTCCGCATCAAGGCTCTTGGCCAGGTGCAGGTTGACCCGTGCGGCATAGCTGGCGCTACGGGTCGGCACCATGCCCTCGACGATGAGCACATCCTTGCCCACGGCGGCCTGCTGATACAGCGTGATGATTTCTTCCAGCAGCTCATCGAGCTGGCCGTCGCCGAGCATCCGCTCTACGTGGGCCAGGCCCAACGGCTGTGGCGGCTTGAGGCCGTGGGTACGCGCCACCAGTTCGGTGGAGCGCTCGGGGCCGGTGTCGCCGGGGTGGGGCTGGGCAATTGGCTTGAAGAAGCCGACTTTCAGCCCGGCTCGTTCGAGGGTGCGCACCAGCCCGAGGCTGATGGAGGTCAGACCCACACCAAAATCGGTGGGCGCGATAAAAAAAGTCTGCATGCGAATTCTCTGGAGGTGCATGGCTTCGGTGGCGCTCTATGACTGAGGGCCTGCCGGGAATCAGGTGCCAAGGTTATCGCTATTCGTGGGCTTGCGCACACCAGCCGCAGGCAAAGCGCTGGCCTATTTTTTCACTGCGTTGCTGCGGGTCCAGTACCCAGGCGCGGGATTGCCAAGGCGGCTGGTGGCGCAGGTGCTGGGTGTGGCCGCAGGACAGCTCGGCCACCCAGTGCGCGCTGTCGTCCTGATGGAACGCGACGATGTAGGATGCCGTTGATCGGCCCCGTCCGTCCGGGTTCTGTTCGCTTTCGGGCAAATCCTTGTTTAGACTTGTCCGTTCTTCATTCTTATGCAAAAGGTCTCGCCCCATGACGATCGCCGCTAACAAGGCTGTCTCCATCGACTATACCCTCACCAACGACGCTGGTGAGGTCATCGACAGCTCAGCCGGCGGCGCGCCGCTGGTCTACCTGCATGGCGCAGGCAACATCATTCCTGGCCTGGAAAAGGCCCTGGAAGGCAAAGTAGTTGGTGATGAGCTGACCGTTGCCGTGGAACCTGAAGATGCCTACGGCGAATATTCCGCCGAACTGGTCAGCACCCTGAGCCGCAGCATGTTCGAAGGTGTTGATGAGTTGGAAGTGGGCATGCAGTTCCACGCTTCGGCGCCGGACGGCCAAATGCAGATCGTCACTATCCGTGACCTGGACGGCGACGACGTTACCGTCGACGGCAACCATCCTCTGGCTGGCCAGCGCCTGAACTTCCAAGTGAAGATCGTTGCCATCCGCGACGCTTCCCAGGAAGAAGTGGCCCACGGCCACGTCCACGGTGAAGGCGGTCATCACCATTGATCGTGGTTTGATCAATAGGTAGCAAAACGCCCCGACTGGTTCGGGGCGTTTTTTTGCCTGCATTTTTTGGTTGACCGGTTTCCAGTGGTGAGCGGGCTTTTTGTGGTGAGCGGGCTTGCCCCGCGCCGGGGCGCGAAGCGGCCCTAAAACCTGAGATTGGGTTCTGTCTGGAGGAACGCGTTGAATGTATTGGGGCTGCTGCGCAGCCCAGCGCGGGGCAAGCCCGCTCACCACAAAAAAGCCGCACATCCCGCAGGGGGGGATTTTCAGGCCCCAACAAAAATGCCCCGGACCTTTCGGTACGGGGCATTTCTTAACTGTTACGCAACCTGGGTTGCGTTGCAGTTGTTACCACTTAGGCTGCTGCAGCAACGCTCAGAGCCTTGATGTGGCCATTCAGGCGGCTCTTATGACGAGCGGCCTTGTTCTTGTGGATGATGCCTTTATCGGCCATACGGTCGATAACTGGCACAGCCAGAACGTAAGCAGCTTGAGCTTTTTCAGCGTCTTTGGTGTCGATGGCTTTAACTACATTCTTGATGTAGGTACGAACCATGGAACGCAGGCTGGCGTTGTGGCTGCGACGCTTCTCAGCCTGTTTTGCACGTTTTTTGGCGGAAGGTGTGTTGGCCACCGTCGAGCTCCTCGAAAGACTTTTTAGGAAATAGCAAACAAAATAGGCCGCGAATCATGCCGATGACTTGATGGGTTGTCAAGGGCGGCTGATGCGAACTGCTGAGCGGTCGATCTGAAGAGGCGGGTGATTTATTTCCGGCGCTTGACCTGTAAACTCGCGAGCTTTGGCTCTGTGCTGTTGCAGGCGCGCAGTATCGCATAAGTAGGCGCACAGTTCGCCTGCTCTTTATCTATAGGCGCAAACTCTTTCGATGAATCTGCTCAAATCGCTGGCCGCCGTCAGCTCTATCACGATGATTTCCCGGGTTCTGGGGTTTGTGCGTGACACCCTGCTAGCGCGCATTTTTGGCGCCAGTATGGCCACGGATGCGTTCTTTATCGCCTTCAAATTGCCCAACCTGCTGCGGCGTATCTTCGCCGAGGGCGCCTTTTCACAGGCTTTCGTGCCGATTCTGGCGGAGTACAAGACCCAGCAGGGCGAAGAAGCGACGCGTACTTTTATCGCCTATGTTTCCGGGCTGCTCACCCTGGTACTGATGCTGGTGACTGCCCTGGGCATGCTGGCCGCTCCCTGGGTGATCTGGGCCACGGCGCCCGGCTTTGCCAATACCCCGGAAAAATTTGCGCTGACCACCGACCTGTTGCGCGTGACCTTTCCTTATATATTGCTGATCTCCCTGTCGTCCCTGGCCGGGGCGATCCTCAATACCTGGAACCGTTTCTCGGTGCCGGCCTTCGTGCCGACCCTGCTGAACGTGAGCATGATCATCTTTGCGCTGTTCCTCACGCCGTACTTCGATCCGCCGGTGATGGCGCTGGGCTGGGCGGTGCTGGCCGGCGGCCTGGCGCAATTGCTTTACCAACTGCCGCATTTGAAGAAGATCGGCATGCTGGTACTGCCGCGCCTGAACCTCAAGGACACCGGTGTTTGGCGTGTCATGCGCAATATGTTGCCGGCGATCCTTGGTGTATCGGTCAGTCAGATCTCGCTGATCATCAATACTGCGTTCGCCTCCCTGCTGGTGTCCGGCTCGGTGTCGTGGATGTACTACGCCGACCGCCTGATGGAATTGCCTTCCGGGGTGCTGGGGGTGGCGCTCGGCACGATCTTGCTGCCGACCCTGGCGCGCACCTACGCCAGTAAGGATCGCCAGGAGTATTCGCGCATTCTCGATTGGGGCCTGCGCCTGTGCTTTGTGCTGGTGCTGCCCTGTTCACTGGCGCTGGGGATTCTGGCCGAGCCGTTGACGGTCTCGTTGTTCCAATATGGTCAGTTCGACGCCCATGACGCCCAGATGACCCAACACGCGCTGATCGCCTACTCCGTCGGCCTGCTCGGCATCATCGTGATCAAAGTGCTGGCGCCGGGCTTCTATGCTCAGCAGAACATCCGCACGCCGGTGAAAATCGCAATCTTCACCCTGATCGTCACGCAACTGCTCAACTTGCTGTTTATCGGCCCGCTGGCCCATACCGGCTTGGCCTTGGCAATCAGTGCCGGCGCCTGCATCAATGCCGGCCTGCTGTTCTATCAACTGCGCAAGCAGCAGATGTTTCAGCCGCAGCCGGGCTGGGGGATATTCGCGATCAAATTGCTGGTGGCGGTAGGGGCGATGTCCGCCGTGCTGCTTGGCTTGATGCACATAATGCCCGCCTGGGATCAGGGCCATATGCTGGAGCGCTTTATGCGACTGGGTGTACTGGTGATCGCTGGTGTGGTGGTGTACTTCGGAATGTTGCTGCTGCAAGGTTTCCGGCTGCGGGATTTCAATCGCAAGTCACTGAATTAGAGAGTTTGCCGCGATAAAACCGGTGTTTTATCGATTCGACCCATTTGGCCTGCGCTGTTGCCTGTCGTCCGGGGCAGTGTGTGGTTATAATCGACCACTTTATGAGCAAGAAGCGCGTTATGCAGCTGGTTCGAGGTCTCCACAACCTGCGCCCCCAGCATCGGGGCTGCGTCGCCACTATTGGCAACTTTGACGGTGTTCACCGTGGCCACCAGGCTATCCTGGCCAGGCTGCGCGAGCGTGCGGTCGAGTTGGGCGTGCCCAGCTGCGTGGTGATTTTTGAGCCCCAGCCGCGGGAGTTTTTCTCCCCTGAGACCGCGCCAGCTCGCCTGGCACGCCTGCGCGATAAACTGCAATTGCTGGCCGAGGAAGGTGTGGACCGCGTCCTCTGCCTGGCCTTCAACCAGCGTTTGCAAAGCCTCAGTGCCGCCGAGTTCGTCGACCGCATCCTGGTCGATGGCCTGGGTGTACAGCACCTGGAGGTCGGTGACGACTTCCGTTTCGGCTGCGATCGCGTTGGCGATTTCGAGTTTCTGCAACAGGCCGGCGTCAGCCAGGGATTTACCGTCGAAGCTGCGCAAACCGTCGAACTGGATGGCCTGCGCGTGAGCAGTACCCAGGTGCGTAATGCCTTGGCCGCTGCCGACTTCGCGTTGGCCGAGCGTTTGCTCGGTCGCCCGTTCCGCATCGCCGGGCGGGTACTGCACGGCCAGAAGCTGGCGCGCCAATTGGGCACGCCGACCGCCAACGTGCAACTTAAGCGCCGCCGTGTGCCGCTGACCGGGGTTTATCTGGTCAGCGTCGACATCGACGGTCAATCGTGGTCCGGAGTCGCCAACATAGGCGTCAGGCCCACGGTTGCAGGTGATGGCAAGGCCCACCTGGAAGTTCATCTTTTGGATTTTGCCGGTGATCTGTATGACCGGCGTTTGACGGTGGTTTTCCACCAGAAGCTGCGTGAAGAGCAGCGTTTCGCCTCGCTTGAGGCGTTGAAAACGGCGATCAATGCGGATGTCGCCGCCGCCCGTGCACTAGCCGCACCTAGCGCCCATCGCTAACCGAAGAGCCTTAAATGACCGACTATAAAGCCACGCTAAACCTTCCGGACACCGCCTTCCCAATGAAGGCCGGCCTGCCACAGCGCGAACCGCAGATCCTGCAGCGCTGGGACAGTATTGGCCTGTACGGAAAGTTGCGCGAAATTGGCAAGGATCGTCCGAAATTCGTCCTGCACGACGGCCCTCCTTATGCCAATGGCACGATTCATATCGGTCATGCGCTGAACAAGATCCTCAAGGACATGATCATCCGTTCGAAAACCCTTTCGGGTTTCGACGCACCTTATGTTCCAGGTTGGGACTGCCACGGCCTGCCGATCGAACACAAAGTCGAAGTGACCCACGGCAAGAACCTGGGTGCCGACAAGACGCGCGAATTGTGCCGTGCGTACGCTACCGAGCAGATCGAAGGGCAGAAGTCCGAGTTTATCCGCCTGGGCGTGTTGGGCGACTGGGCCAACCCGTACAAAACCATGAACTTCAAGAACGAGGCCGGTGAAATCCGCGCCTTGGCCGAAATCGTCAAGGGCGGTTTCGTGTTCAAGGGCCTCAAGCCCGTGAACTGGTGCTTCGACTGCGGCTCGGCCTTGGCGGAAGCGGAAGTCGAGTACGAGGACAAGAAGTCCTCGACCATCGACGTAGCCTTCCCGATCGCCGACGAGGCCAAGCTGGCCGATGCGTTCGGCCTGGCCAGCCTGGCCAAGCCGGCGGCCATTGTGATCTGGACCACCACCCCGTGGACGATCCCCGCCAACCAGGCGTTGAACGTGCACCCGGAATTCACCTACGCCCTGGTGGACGTCGGTGATCGCCTGCTGGTACTGGCCGAGGAAATGGTCGAGGCCTGCCTGGCGCGCTACGAGTTGCAAGGTTCGGTGATCGCCACCACCACAGGTTCGGCGCTGGAATTGATCAACTTCCGTCATCCGTTCTATGACCGTCTGTCGCCGGTGTACCTGGCCGATTACGTCGAGCTGGGCTCGGGTACGGGCGTGGTTCACTGCTCGCCCGCCTACGGCGTCGACGACTTTGTGATCTGCAAGAAGTACGGCCTGGTCAACGATGACATCATCAATCCAGTGCAAAGCAACGGCGTCTATGTACCGTCGCTGGAGTTCTTCGGTGGCCAATTCATCTTTAAAGCTGACAAGGCCATCATCGACAAGCTGCGCGAAGTTGGCGCGCTTATGCAGACCGCGACTATCCAGCACAGCTACATGCACTGCTGGCGCCACAAGACCCCGCTGATCTACCGCGCCACCGCGCAGTGGTTTATCGGCATGGACAAACAACCGGTTGCCGGCGACACCCTGCGCAATCGTGCTCTCAAGGCCATCGAAGACACCGGCTTTATCCCGGCCTGGGGCCAGGCGCGCCTGCACTCGATGATCGCCAACCGTCCGGACTGGTGCATCTCCCGTCAGCGCAACTGGGGCGTGCCGATCCCGTTCTTCCTCAACAAGGAAAGCGGCGAGCTGCACCCGCGTACCGTCGAACTGATGGAAGAAGTGGCCCGGCGCGTTGAACAGGAAGGCATCGAAGCCTGGTTCAAACTGGACGCCGCCGAGCTGCTGGGCGACGAAGCGCCGCTGTACGACAAGATCAGCGACACACTCGATGTCTGGTTCGACTCGGGCACCACGCACTGGCACGTATTGCGCGGCTCGCATCCGATGGGCCACCAGAGCGGCCCGCGCGCCGACCTGTACCTGGAAGGCTCAGACCAACACCGTGGCTGGTTCCACTCGTCGCTGCTCACCGGTTGCGCCATCGACGACCACGCGCCTTACCGCGAACTGCTGACCCATGGTTTCACCGTCGACGAAAACGGCCGCAAGATGTCCAAGTCCCTGGGCAACGTGATCGCGCCGCAGAAAGTCAACGACACCCTGGGTGCCGACATCATGCGTCTGTGGGTGGCTTCTACCGACTATTCCGGCGAAATGGCCGTGTCGGAGCAGATCCTGCAGCGCAGCGCCGATGCCTACCGCCGTATCCGTAATACCGCACGCTTCCTGCTGTCGAACCTGAGCGGTTTCAACCCGGCCACCGACATCCTGCCGGCCGAAGACATGCTCGCCCTGGACCGTTGGGCCGTGGACCGTACCCTGTTGCTGCAACGCGAGTTGCAGGAACACTACGGCGAATACCGTTTCTGGAACGTCTACTCGAAGATCCACAACTTCTGTGTGCAGGAGTTGGGCGGTTTCTATCTCGACATCATCAAGGACCGCCAGTACACCACCGGCGCCAACAGCAAGGCGCGCCGTTCGGCGCAGACCGCGCTGTACCACATCTCCGAGGCGCTGGTGCGCTGGATCGCACCGATCCTGGCCTTCACCGCCGACGAACTGTGGGAGTACCTGCCAGGCGAGCGTAACGAGTCCGTAATGCTCAACACCTGGTACGAAGGCCTGACCGAATTGCCGGCCGACTTCGAGCTGGGCCGCGAGTATTGGGAAGGTGTGATGGCCGTCAAGGCTGCGGTGAACAAGGAGTTGGAGGTTCAGCGCGCGGCCAAGGCAGTTGGTGGCAACCTGCAAGCCGAAGTTACCCTGTTTGCCGAGGAAGGTCTGACCGCCGACCTGGCCAAACTGAGCAACGAGCTGCGCTTCGTGTTGATCACATCCACCGCGACCCTGGCGCCTTTCGCCCAGGCACCGGCGGATGCCGTGGCGACCGAAGTGCCGGGCCTGAAGCTCAAAGTGGTTAAGTCGGCGTTCGCCAAGTGCGCCCGTTGCTGGCACTGCCGTGAAGATGTCGGTGTGAACCCTCAGCATCCTGAAATCTGCGGTCGCTGCGTCGACAACATCAGCGGTGCCGGTGAGGTTCGCCACTATGCCTAACGCCGGCCGTTTCGGACGTCTGGGCTGGCTTGTCTTGAGTTTGCTGGTCCTGATCATCGACCAGGTCAGCAAGGCTCACTTCGAAAGCTCCCTGGAAATGTTCCAGCAGATCGTGGTGATCCCGGACTACTTCAGCTGGACACTGGCTTACAACACCGGTGCGGCGTTCAGCTTCCTTGCCGACAGTGGCGGTTGGCAGCGTTGGCTGTTTGCCCTGATCGCGGTAGTGGTCAGCGCGGTGCTGGTGGTCTGGCTCAAGCGCCTGGGTCGCGATGACACCTGGCTGGCTGTGGCCTTGGCCCTGGTGTTGGGCGGCGCGTTGGGTAACCTGTACGACCGCATTGCCCTGGGCCATGTGATCGACTTCATCCTGGTGCACTGGCAGAACCGTCATTACTTCCCAGCATTCAACTTTGCCGACAGCGCGATCACCGTCGGTGCAATCATGTTGGCGCTGGATATGTTTAAAAGTAAGAAAACCGGAGAGACCGTCAATGACTGATCAGGTATTGGCTGAGCAACGCATCGGCCAGAACACGGAAGTCACTTTGCATTTCGCACTGCGCCTGGAAAACGGCGACACGGTCGACAGCACGTTCGATAAGGCCCCGGCCACCTTCAAAGTCGGCGACGGCAACCTGCTGCCGGGTTTCGAGGCCGCCTTGTTCGGTTTCAAGGCTGGCGACAAGCGCACCCTGCAGATCCAGCCGGAAAATGCGTTTGGCCAGCCCAATCCGCAGAATGTGCAGATCATCCCGCGTTCGCAGTTCCAGGACATGGAGCTGTCTGAAGGCCTGCTGGTGATTTTCAACGATGCGGCCAATACAGAACTGCCAGGGGTGGTCAAGGCGTTCGATGACGCGCAAGTGACCATCGACTTCAATCACCCGTTGGCCGGTAAAACCTTGACGTTTGATGTGGAAATCATCGACGTTAAAGCTCTTTGATCAACGCCCCGATCTAGAATGTGTGAGGGAGCAATCTCCCTCCCACCTCTGACCTCAATTGTCAGTTCAGCAGCATCAACTCTGACCCAAACGCCAGGCACGAGGCACAGCATGCAAATCAAACTCGCCAACCCCCGTGGCTTCTGTGCCGGTGTGGATCGGGCGATCGAAATCGTCAACCGCGCTCTCGAAGTCTTCGGGCCACCGATCTACGTGCGCCATGAAGTGGTGCATAACAAGTTCGTAGTCGAAGACCTGCGCGCGCGCGGTGCCATCTTTGTCGAGGAACTCGACCAAGTGCCGGACGACGTTATCGTTATTTTCAGTGCTCACGGGGTTTCCCAGGCCGTGCGTAGCGAAGCGGCAGGTCGTGGACTGAAAGTCTTCGATGCAACGTGCCCATTGGTCACCAAAGTCCATATTGAGGTTGCGCGCTATAGCCGCGACGGCCGCGAGTGCATCCTGATCGGTCATGCCGGCCACCCGGAAGTCGAAGGCACCATGGGCCAGTACGACGCCAGCAACGGCGGCGCCATCTACCTGGTTGAGGACGAAAAAGACGTCGCCAATCTGCAAGTGCGCAACCCGGAACGCTTGGCATTCGTGACCCAGACCACTTTATCCATGGACGACACCAGTCGTGTCATCGATGCCTTGCGCACGCGCTTTCCAGCGATCGGCGGGCCGCGTAAGGATGACATCTGCTACGCCACGCAAAATCGCCAGGATGCGGTCAAGCAACTGGCCGATGAATGCGACGTGGTCTTGGTGGTCGGCAGCCCGAACAGCTCCAACTCCAATCGTCTGCGCGAGTTGGCCGAGCGCATGGCGACGCCCGCGTACCTGATCGATGGTGCCGAAGACATGCAGCGCAGTTGGTTCGATGGCGTCGAGCGTATCGGTATCACCGCAGGCGCCTCGGCGCCGGAAGTGCTGGTGCGCGGCGTCATCCAGCAGTTGCACGAATGGGGCGCGACCGGCGCCGATGAGTTGGCTGGGCGCGAGGAGAACATCACTTTCTCCATGCCCAAGGAGCTGCGGGTACGTTCGCTGCTCTGAGTGCCAGGGTGCCGGAATAACTCCGGCACAACGCCTGCTCGACGCTGTCGCTGCGCAGGCTGATACGGCCGCTGGGGGCCAGCACCACTTGGTGTAGGCTCTGTGTCTGGTCCGTGCCACATACATGTAATGTCCCTGCGCGGAACCCTCCGCCGGAAAATACCGGCTCGCCCATCCCGCTGAACCGTACCTGGCTCTTCACCGGCCCGTTACCGACGATGGCTACCCGTCCGGAGTCCTGTCGCTCCAGCAGCACCGGATTGTCCTCATCCAGAGGGCCACGCCCGCTGACATCCACAATCACGCGCCAGCCGTGACTCCAATCATTGTTCAACGCATGAACGACCACCGCCCGGTTTCGCGCGATGGCCTCGGTGCGTGCGAAACGCAGCCCACTCGCCAGGGATTGCGCGGCGCTTTGTTGCTGTTGTGACTCCAGCAACGTCTTGAGTCCGGGCGCTGTGAGATGGGCCAGGATGCCGCTGACGATCAGCCCCAGCAGCAGTTCGATCAGGGTGAAACCTCGTTGTTGCATAGGTTGTCCCTCCGTGGACGCGGTAGATATTTCAGGTGCAGCCAAAGGTATAGCGGCTGGATCTTGGCCTCGGATGATGGCCTTTATGTCCAAAGTATTTCCCTTTGTTCCGGGGACAGCGCGGGCAAAAAACCGACGCTAGTCTTGGGTCGCACAGCAGCTTTTGTCTGCTCTTTTCGGCCCTCGACACGGATGACGACGGTGATGCTTGCTCGCCCGAACATTTTTTTTGCACCTGCTTTATCTCGACGACAAACCGGCACGACCCTTATCGAAGTGTTGGTGGCGGTACTGATTCTCGCCGTGGGCTTGCTGGGCGCGGCGGTGATCCAACTCAACGCGCTTAAGTCCACGGACAGTTCGAGGATGAGCAGTCAGGCCAGCTTTATCGCTTACGACATGCTTGACCGAATCCGCGCCAATGCCGGCGCCGATTACGCATGGAGCCGCTCCGAGCGCGCTCCGGCCAGCACCGCGGGTGCCAGCGTGCGCGACCTGGACCTGCATGATTTTGAGGCCAATATTCTGAGCTTCGCCGGGGAGAGCGCCAAAGGCTCGGTGGCGATCAGTGCCAATGAGGTCACCGTGAGTATCAGTTGGGATGACAGCCGCGGTGCCGGCGCGGTTGGTGCGCGCGAAACGGTCACCCTGACCACTCGCATCGACAGCGATCCGGAGGGTGCACAATGAACCGAAGGTCGCGAGGTTTTACCCTGGTGGAGTTGCTGGTGGCCCTGACCTTGGGGCTGATGCTGGTGCTCGGGGTCAGTCAGGTGGCGATCAGTTCCCGAACGACCCACGCGAGCCAGCAGGCCGCCATGCTGTTGCAGGACGACGCGCGGTTCGCGCTTGGCAAGATGATCCAGGATATTCGTCAAGCCGGCATGTTCGGCTGCCTGGCTACCGCTCATATCGAACAGGCACCGCCGGCATTCGAACGGCCGATCAGTTGGAGCGCCGGCACTGATTCGAAGTCACTGACATTAGTTACCGCCAGCATCGGCGAAGGGAGTGGCAGGCCCGATTGGACAGTATTGTCTGACTGCACAGGTGCCGCCCAGGCCTACACCGGCCTCTCGCCTGCGCCCGGCCCTGGGCAGATTCGATTTGCGATTCGCCAACTCACTTACACCTTCGAGAACGGCCAGTTGAAGATCAGCACGCCGGCCGCACCGGCCAAAGCAGTACTGGTGGATAACGTTCAGGCGTTCGACATCAGTTTCGGCGTTGCCGCCAATGCCGTATCGGCACAGGTGGTGCGCTACGACGCAAGCCCTGCCGACGTGGCGTTGATTCGCAGCGTGCGCGTCCTCATGACGCTGCAAGACCCCTCCGGTCGGGTCAAGGCGCAAACCTACAGCGTCGTGGCGGCGCTACGAAACCGTCTGGGGTAGGGCTGTTATGCAGGGCGTATGGATGACTTATCGGCGGCAGTCAGGCATGGCGCTGCTATTGAGTCTGGTGTTTTTGCTGCTGTTATCGCTGATTGGCCTGTCCTCGATGCAAGGGGTGGTGGCCCAGCAAAAGATGGCCGCCAGTTTTTGGCATCGCAATCAGTCGCTGCAAAGTGCCGAGAGCGGTTTGAGACTCGGAGAGTGGAGCGTGCGGCGTAGTGGTGGGACGTTGCCGCAGTGCCAGTCAATCACCACCTGTGCGCCACCGGATGAAGCGTTTTCGGTGATCGCCGCAGGCACCCACCCGGTTTCAGCGGTGTCCTGGGTTGCCCTCAAAGGTGGGCTTTACGGCGTTCAGTTTCTAGGCATGGGGCGCGGGATCGCGCACTTGCCGCCGAATACAACGGCCGCGCTGTATCGAGTGACGGCAGTCGGCTGGAGCGGTCAGGCGCGCACGGTGCTGGAGAGCGTATATGCCCGGGTAGACGGGGAGGGAGGCCCGCGATTTCGGCGAGTGTCATGGCGACAACTTCTATAGGAGCAATGAGATGGGCATGGACACCCGAGGTTTTACCCTGTTGGAATTACTGATCGGCGTGGTGATCATCGCTCTTCTGGCTGGGATCGTTTACCCCGGTTATACGGCGCAGGTGAAAAAGGCCTACCGCGTACAAATCGTCGGCGTATTGACTGAGCAGGCGCAGCACCTGGAGCGGTTCTATGCGAAGAACGGTACTTTTATTGACGCAAGCGGCGTCAGTGCCGGCGATGATCGCTATAGAATCTCCGTCGCATTGAACCCTCAGGATTTCCGTTTGCTGGCTACGCCTGTGGCTGGCTCGATCATGGACGGCGACGCCTGTGGCGAGTTCAGCCTGACCAGTACCGGCGCACGCAGCAATCCAGGCGCGGCGCCGGAGATGTCACGCCAGGCGTGCTGGGGGCAATGATGCGAATGCTGGATCACTGGGCGTCGGTGGCGCTTGTTCCTTTTTATCGATTGGATCGAATGATGGCTAAGCAAGAGCAAGTGGTGATTGTCGGTGGCGGAGTCATCGGCTTGTTGACGGCGTTCAACCTGGCGACCCAAGGGCAGGCGGTAGTGCTGCTGGAGCGCGCCGGGGTTGGGCAGGAGTCGTCCTGGGCTGGCGGGGGTATCGTTTCGCCGCTGTATCCGTGGCGCTATAGCCCAGCGGTCACCGCGTTGGCGCATTGGTCCCAAGATTTTTACCCGCAATTGGCCGAGCACCTGTTTGTCACCACCGGTGTCGACCCGCAGGTGCATACCACTGGTTTGTACTGGTTAGATCTGGACGATGAGCCCGAAGCGCTGGCCTGGGCTATCCGCGAGGGACGTCCCTTAAGCAAGGTGGATATATCAGTCGCCCATGACGCTGTTCCGGTGTTGGGGGGTGGGTACTCGCAAGCGATCTTTATGGCCAACGTGGCCAATGTGCGTAACCCGCGCCTGGTCAAATCCCTCAAGGCTGCGCTGTTGGCATTGCCTGGTGTGACGATTCGCGAGCAGTGCGTGGTGACGGGGTTTGCGGTAGAGAACGGCCGTGTGGTGGGGGTGAATACGGCTGAAGGACCGATCCTGGGTAATCAGGTGGTGCTGGCGGCAGGGGCGTGGAGCGGTGATCTGCTCGGTACGCTCGGCTTATCGCTGCCGGTGGAACCGGTCAAAGGTCAGATGATTCTCTACAAGTGTGATTCGAACTTTCTGTCGAGCATGGTCCTCGCCAAGGGCCGTTATGCGATTCCGCGACGGGACGGGCATATTCTGATCGGCAGCACTCTGGAACACGAAGGCTTCGATAAAACGCCCACCGAGACCGCATTGGAAAGCCTGAAGGCTTCTGCTGTCGAGCTGATTCCTGCCCTGGCCCATGCTGAAGTGGTGGGGCACTGGGCCGGTTTGCGGCCGGGGTCGCCGGAAGGTATTCCCTATATAGGCCCGGTGCCTGGGTTCAAAGGTTTATGGCTCAACTGCGGGCATTACCGCAACGGTCTGGTCTTGGCGCCAGCGTCCTGTCAGCTGTTCGCCGACCTGCTGCTAGGCAATAAACCGATTATCGACCCGGCGCCTTATGCGCCAGAAGGTCGAATCAACGCTGGATAGACTTTGGCCCCTGCTCCAGATGCGCCTGGGTGCAATACCACTCCTGGCGCAGCCGCAAGGCGCGATCCTGCGGCAGGTGCACGCCGCAGTGAGCGCAGCGCACCATCAGCGCGGCATCGGGCTCGTTGGCGCGCTGCTGCTTGGTGGCCGGGCTTTTGAACTTGCGCCAGAACCATACCGCGGCGGCAATGACGGCAATCCAGAACAAAAGACGTAGCATGATGGGCAGATTCTCGACAAGGAATGCGCCAGTTTAGCCAAGGACGTGGCAGGCGCACAGAGCAATAATGCTGCCCATGAAAAAGGAGCCTGTGGAGGCTCCCTTTTAGGTGTTACATGGACTGATCAGTCGAATATGCCAAAAGTCATGTAGCTGAACCACGAGCGGTCCTGATTATTGCCCAGGGCTTGCGGTTCTTCCTCTTCGATCACGTCGCCGTTTTCGTCGTGCGGCTTGAGGTCGGAAGGAATAGCGTCCTTGGCGTCCTGGAATTGCTTGATCACGTCCTGGTTGGCGCGGGTTTCGCCCGGCGGCAGCGGTGGACGGGATTCGATCAGGCCCAAGGTGTACTTGCTCAGCCACGAGCGGTTGTCCGCTTCGGCAACCTGAGGCACGAACTGGCCGTCTTTTAGGCTTGGATGATCGGGATAGTTGAGTTTGAGGGTTTCCAGGCTAGTAGTGGCCAGTTCGTCCAAGTGCAGGCGCTGATAAGCCTCGGTCATTACGGCCAGGCCATCACCCACGGATGGGGTTTCCTGGAAGTTCTCCACCACGTAGCGGCCACGGTTGGCGGCGGCGACGTAGGCCTGACGGGTCAGGTAGTAGTGCGCGACGTGGATCTCGTAGGAAGCCAGCAGGTTGCGCAGGTAGATCATGCGCTGCTTGGCGTCCGGCGCGTAGCGGCTGTTGGGATAGCGGCTGGTGAGCTGGGCGAACTCGTTATAGGAGTCGCGGGCCGCTCCCGGGTCGCGCTTGGTCATGTCCAGCGGCAGGAAGCGCGCCAGCAGGCCAACGTCCTGGTCGAACGAGGTCAGGCCCTTCATATAGTAGGCGTAGTCCACGTTCGGGTGCTGCGGGTGCAGGCGGATGAAACGCTCGGCGGCGGACTTGGCGGCTT
This sequence comes from Pseudomonas sp. MD330_10, assembly GCF_042610415.1. Taxonomy (NCBI): domain Bacteria; kingdom Pseudomonadati; phylum Pseudomonadota; class Gammaproteobacteria; order Pseudomonadales; family Pseudomonadaceae; genus Pseudomonas; species Pseudomonas sp. MD330_10. Next base: position 31,760 of record NZ_JBHGZU010000013.1, on the reverse strand, counting down.
CCGGCTCGGCGTTCTTGTAGTTGGCGTAGATCAGCTCGAGTTGGGCCTGGTCAGCGTAGCGACCGAACGGATAGCGTGACTCCAGTGCCTTCAGCTTGGCTGTGGCGCTGGTGTAGCTATTATTGTCCAAGTCTTTCTGAGCCTGTTGGTACAGCTCGACTTCGCTCAGGTTTTCGTCGACGACTTCCTTTGTTGACGAGCAAGCAGCAGTCATGGCGAGGATGGCGATCAGCAGCAGGTGTTTCACTTGCATGGCGGCTTGCGTCCCTATGACGGCCGCTGTCTTGGGCGGGGCCGTCCTGTTATGATGAGCGCCCCGTTGAAAGCCTCGGGGCAAAAGACGCCGTATTTAACCACAAGCGCGCAGCCGAAACCAAAGGCTGTGCCACGCCTAGTCTGAGCATGTCCGATAAAATTGAACTTCGCGCAGAGGTGCCGTCCGAATTGGGCGGCCAACGCCTCGATCAAGTCGCCGCACAATTATTCGCTGAGCACTCGCGCTCGCGCCTTTCCGCCTGGATCAAAGACGGCCGCCTGACTGTGGATGGAGCGGTTATCCGCCCGCGAGACATAGTCCATGGCGGTGCGATTCTTGAGCTGACTGCCGAGCAGGAAGCCCAGGGAGAGTGGGTCGCCCAGGACATCGAGCTGGATATCGTCTATGAAGACGACGACATCCTGGTCATCAACAAACCTGCAGGCCTGGTGGTGCACCCGGCTGCCGGGCACGCTGATGGCACTTTGCTCAACGCCCTGTTGCACCACGTACCGGACATCATCAATGTGCCGCGTTGCGGCATCGTGCACCGACTGGACAAGGACACCACCGGTCTGATGGTGGTCGCCAAGACCATTCAGGCCCAGACCCAACTGGTCACCCAGTTGCAAAGCCGCAGCGTCAGCCGGATCTACGAGTGCATCGTGATCGGCGTGGTGGTGGCCGGTGGCAAGATCAACGCCCCTATCGGTCGCCACGGCCAGCAGCGCCAGCGTATGGCGGTGATGGAAGGCGGCAAGCAGGCCGTGAGCCACTATCGAGTTCTGGAGCGTTTCCGGTCCCACACCCATGTGCGGGTCAAGCTGGAAACCGGTCGTACCCACCAGATCCGCGTGCACATGGCCCATATCAACTTCCCGTTGGTCGGCGATCCGGCCTACGGCGGTCGCTTCCGCATTCCGCCGGCCGCCAGTGCGACCATGGTGGAATCGCTGAAATCCTTTCCGCGTCAGGCCCTGCACGCGCGCTTCCTTGAGTTGGATCATCCGACGAGCGGTAAGCGCATGAGCTGGGAATCGCCGCTGCCGGACGACCTGGTGTGGTTGCTGTCGTTGCTCAAACAGGACCGCGAGGCGTTTATCGGATGAATGACTGGCTGATTCCTGACTGGCCCGCGCCGGCTCAGGTCAAGGCCTGCGTCACCACCCGTGCGGGCGGCGTCAGTCTGGCGCCGTTCGACAGCCTCAACCTGGGCGATCATGTCGAGGACAGCCTTGAGGCCGTCCTGGAAAATCGCCGTCGACTTTCCCAAACCTTCGATATCCAGCCAACCTGGCTACGGCAGGTCCATGGCGTGAATGTCGTCAAGGCCGACCCCGGTCGCACCCTCGAAGCCGATGGCTGCTGGACCGACACGCCGGGTATCGCCTGCACAGCCATGACTGCCGATTGTCTGCCGGCGCTGTTCTGCAACCGCGCCGGCACCCGCGTGGCAGCCGCCCACGCCGGTTGGCGGGGGTTGGCGGCCGGCGTACTGGAGGCGACGGTCGATAGCCTGGCCGCCGAGCCTGACGACGTATTGGTCTGGCTGGGCCCGGCGATTGGGCCCCAAGCCTTTGAGGTCGGTCCGGAAGTGCGTGAAGTGTTCATGCAGCAACTGCCGGCGACTGCCCAAGCGTTCGGGCCGAGCCGTAATCCTGGCAAGTTCATGGCCGACATCTATCAACTCGCGCGCCTGCGCCTCGCTGCGCGCGGCATCACGGCGGTCTATGGTGGTGGTTTGTGCACCGTGACGGATCCGCGTTTCTTTTCTTATCGTCGCAGTCCTCGCACCGGACGATTCGCCTCCCTTATCTGGCTTGAGCGCTAGACTCTTCTGATCTGCGTCAACTGTTTGTTGCTTGAATCTCCCAGAATCGACCACATCTATAAGGGTATCTGGCAGGTTTCTTCATTCAGGATGTGTTTATAGATCCGGCCTGCTCAAAAGGAAGGTGACTAATGCGTATTGATCGTTTAACCAGCAAATTGCAGTTGGCCTTATCGGACTCTCAATCCTTGGCGGTGGGCCTCGACCACCCGGCCATTGAGCCTGCGCACTTGATGCAGGCGCTCCTGGAGCAGCAAGGTGGTTCCATCAAACCCTTGTTGATGCAGGTGGGCTTTGACGTCAACAGCCTGCGCAAGGAGTTGAGCAAAGAGCTCGACCAACTGCCGAAAATCCAAAACCCCACTGGCGACGTAAATATGTCCCAGGATCTGGCGCGCTTGTTGAACCAGGCCGATCGTCTGGCTCAACAAAAAGGTGACCAGTTCATCTCCAGCGAACTGGTGCTGCTCGCCGCCATGGACGAGAACAGCAAACTGGGCAAGTTGTTGCTGGGGCAGGGCGTCAGTAAGAAAGCCCTGGAAAATGCCATCAACAACCTGCGCGGTGGCGATGCGGTGAACGACCCTAATCATGAGGAGTCGCGCCAAGCCCTGGACAAATACACCGTCGACCTGACCAAGCGCGCCGAAGACGGCAAGCTCGACCCAGTGATCGGTCGTGACGATGAAATTCGTCGCACCATCCAGGTACTGCAGCGTCGCACCAAAAACAACCCGGTGCTGATCGGTGAGCCTGGCGTAGGTAAAACCGCGATCGCCGAGGGGCTGGCCCAGCGCATCATTAATGGTGAAGTGCCGGATGGCCTCAAAGGCAAGCGTCTGTTGTCTCTGGACATGGGGGCGCTGATCGCCGGTGCCAAGTTCCGCGGTGAGTTCGAAGAACGCCTCAAAGCTCTGCTGAACGAGCTGTCCAAGCAGGAAGGACAGATCATTCTGTTTATCGACGAACTGCACACCATGGTCGGCGCCGGTAAAGGCGAAGGCTCCATGGATGCGGGCAACATGCTCAAGCCGGCGCTGGCTCGCGGTGAGCTGCATTGCGTGGGCGCCACGACGCTTAACGAATACCGTCAGTACATCGAAAAGGACGCGGCGCTTGAGCGGCGCTTCCAAAAAGTGCTGGTGGAAGAACCGAGCGAAGAGGACACCATCGCAATCCTGCGTGGCCTCAAAGAGCGTTATGAGGTTCACCACAAGGTGGCGATTACTGACGGGGCGATCATTGCGGCGGCCAAATTGAGCCATCGCTATATCACCGACCGCCAGTTGCCCGACAAGGCGATTGACCTGATCGACGAAGCGGCGAGCCGTATCCGTATGGAAATCGACTCCAAGCCGGAAGTACTCGATCGTTTGGATCGGCGCTTGATCCAACTGAAGGTGGAATCCCAGGCCCTCAAGAAAGAAGAGGACGACGCGGCGAAGAAACGCTTGGAAAAACTCCAAGAGGAAATTCAGCGCCTGGAGCGTGAGTACTCCGACCTCGAAGAAATCTGGACCTCGGAGAAAGCCGAAGTGCAGGGTTCTGCTCAGATCCAGCAAAAAATCGAGCAGTCTCGTCAGGAGCTGGAGGCCGCACGCCGTAAAGGTGATCTGAACCGTATGGCCGAGTTGCAGTACGGGGTGATTCCCGATCTGGAGCGCAGTCTGCAGATGGTCGACCAGCATGGCCATAGCGAGAACCAGTTGCTACGCAGCAAGGTGACCGAGGAAGAAATTGCCGAGGTTGTCTCCAAGTGGACCGGCATTCCTGTATCGAAGATGCTGGAAGGCGAACGCGACAAGCTGATGAAAATGGAAAGTCTGTTGCATCAGCGCGTTATCGGTCAGGAAGAGGCCGTCGTGGCGGTATCCAACGCGGTGCGGCGTTCCCGTGCAGGGTTGTCCGACCCGAACCGTCCAAGTGGATCGTTCATGTTCCTCGGCCCGACCGGTGTGGGTAAGACCGAACTGTGCAAGGCCCTGGCTGAGTTCCTCTTCGATACTGAAGAGGCCATGGTGCGGATCGATATGTCCGAATTCATGGAGAAACACTCGGTCGCTCGCTTGATCGGTGCGCCACCAGGCTATGTGGGCTACGAGGAGGGCGGCTACCTGACCGAAGCTGTGCGGCGCAAACCTTACTCGGTCATCCTGCTGGATGAAGTCGAGAAGGCCCACCCGGATGTGTTCAACATCCTGCTGCAAGTGCTGGAGGATGGCCGTCTGACCGACAGTCACGGGCGTACGGTGGACTTCCGCAACACGGTCATCGTGATGACCTCCAACCTTGGCTCGACGCAGATCCAAGAGTTGGTAGGGGATCGTGAGGCCCAGCGCGCAGCGGTGATGGACGCGTTGACTTCGCACTTCCGCCCGGAATTTATCAACCGGGTCGATGAAGTGGTGATCTTCGAGCCATTGGCGCGGGATCAGATCGCCGGCATCACCGAGATCCAGTTGGGCCGCCTGCGTGGTCGTCTGGCCGAACGCGAGCTGTCGCTGGAACTGAGCAGCGAAGCGTTGGACAAGCTGATCGCGGTAGGTTACGACCCGGTGTATGGCGCACGACCTCTGAAACGTGCGATCCAGCGCTGGATCGAAAACCCGCTGGCGCAGTTGATCCTCTCGGGCAGTTTTATGCCGGGAACCAGCGTCACAGCCAGCGTGGAAAACGACGAAATCGTCTTCCACTGAGGCCTGACCGCCGGTTGATAAGAGAAGGCCCCGCATTGCGGGGCCTTTTTTTTCGCTAGGGCGTTGAACTGTAAGGCAAAGGCTTGTAAAGTGCGCCCCGCAGCAACGTCAACCCACGGGTTTCTTCTCCCCAAGAAGAAATCAGAAACAAGCGCAAATCATTGTCTTAAAAGCAATTTAAAGGGTTGACAGGGGTTTTTAAGATTGTAGAATAGCGCGCCTCAGAGACACGAACGTAGCGATACGCAAGCGTCAAAGAGGAAGTAAAAAGCAGTAAGTTGTACGTTTGAAATGCTAAGTTCCGTGATAGCTCAGTCGGTAGAGCAAATGACTGTTAATCATTGGGTCCCAGGTTCGAGTCCTGGTCACGGAGCCAATTTCAAATCGGGGTATAGCGCAGTCCGGTAGCGCGCCTGCTTTGGGAGCAGGATGTCGGGAGTTCGAATCCCCCTACCCCGACCATATTTGGGTCGTTAGCTCAGTTGGTAGAGCAGTTGGCTTTTAACCAATTGGTCGTAGGTTCGAATCCCACACGACCCACCATTTTTGAAACCAGTTAACGCTGGGATCAGATCTTAAGATCAGAGGCCAAAAGCACTGATCGAATAAGGCGACTGAAAGGTCGCCTTTTTATTACCGGGGTATAGCGCAGTCCGGTAGCGCGCCTGCTTTGGGAGCAGGATGTCGGGAGTTCGAATCCCCCTACCCCGACCATATTAAAAATCCTCGTATCGAAAGATACGGGGATTTTTTTTGTGCGCGCAAAAACTCAAAAGTTTGGCTGATCACATGTGAAGAGGGGGCTTGCTCTCATATCGAGCAAGCCCCCTCTGGCCTTACTGTCAGTGCAACTTGAGCCTCGGCTCCGTCCCGCGTCCAATCCTGCTGCCCAACATCAGCATTGCCGTGCGAAACACGCCGTACAGCGCCATCTGGTGCATACGGTAGAGCGATACATAGAACATCCGCGCCAGCCAACCCTCCAGCATCACACTGCCAGTCAGGTTACCCATCAGGTTACCCACCGCCGAGAATCGCGACAGCGAGATCAGCGAGCCGTAGTCGGTGTACTTATACGTCGGCAATTGTTTGCCTTCGATCCGAAGCTTGAGGGATTTGGCCAACAGCGACGCTTGCTGATGCGCGGCCTGGGCCCGTGGCGGGACGTTACGGTCAGTGCCCGGCTGCGGGCAGGCCGCGCAATCCCCAAAAGCGAAAATGTTTTCGTCGCGGGTGGTTTGCAGCGTCGGCAGCACTTGGAGTTGATTGATGCGATTGGTTTCCAGGCCGTCGATGTCCTTGAGGAAGCCCGGCGCGCGAATCCCGGCAGCCCACACCTTCAGGCTGGCCGGAATCACCTGGCCGCTGCTGGTGATCAGCGCATCAGCCGTTACTTCGCTGACCGCCGAATTCGTGAGCACCGTCACTCCCAGTTTTTCCAGGGTTTTATGTACCGGGCCGCCAATGCGCTCCGGCAGGGCGGGCAGTACTCGTGGACCGGCTTCGATCAACGTGATGTGCATGTTCTCTGGCTTGATCCGGTCCAGGCCATAGGCCGCCAGTTCATGGGCGGCGTTATGCAGTTCTGCGGCCAGCTCAACACCGGTCGCACCGGCGCCGACGATGGCGACGCTGATTTTTTCCACTACATCGGTCTGCCCGGCATGAGCGCGCAGGTAGTGGTTGAGCAATTGTTGGTGAAAGCGCTCGGCCTGTTTGCGGGTATCGAGGAACAGGCAGTGTTGCGCCGCGCCTTCGGTGCCGAAATCGTTGGTGGTGCTGCCGACGGCGATCACCAGGCTGTCATAGCCCAATACGCGCGCAGGGACCAATTCGCGGCCTTCTTCGTCGAGGGTGGCGGCCAGTTGGATTTTCTGCTGCTCACGGTCGAGCCCGCTCATGCGCCCCAGCTGGAACTCGAAGTGGTTCCATTTCGCCTGGGCGACATAATTGAGTTCATCTTCCGAAGAGTTCAGAGAACCGGCAGCCACTTCATGCAGCAGGGGTTTCCAGATATGGGTCAGGTTGGTATCGACCAACGTGATGTTGGCGGTACCGCGCTTGCCCAGAGTCTTACCCAGGCGGGTAGCCAACTCCAGGCCGCCGGCGCCGCCGCCGACGATAATAATACGATGGGTCATGGGGATATCTCGCAAGGCTAAAAGAAATCGGTGCGGTTACCCCCGCGAGCGCCAGGCAGCTCATAGCGTCAGGTAACTCAAAAGACGGCTCAGCAGCCCGAGCCCGATCACTGCGACCAGCACCACACAGAGGAGCAGCCAGGGCCTGAAAGGCTTGCGCTCGACTCTGTGCTGGGAGAGTTGCAGGTATTCTTCGACACGTTGTTGGTCTTCGGGTTTCAGGCGGCTGGTCATAAAGGCCTCGTCAGGTAGACGTTGCAAAGGGGCGCCACGTTACAGGGCGGGGATCAGAGGCTGATGCCCACGTCGAACACTATGCTGCGGCCCAGATTGTTGCGCAAGAAATCCGGCGCATCGGGGTGCGCGAACAGCACTCGGGCAAAGGTCGGCCCCACCAGCGACAGCGAGCGCCAGCCTTGGCGCAGGTATTCGGTCGGCGGAGGGAAGTGACTGTTAAGGTCGAGCACTTCGCGCTTGAGACTGGCGAAGGCGACGATATCCAATTCGCCCAAATCCATCCCGCGCTCTTTGTAGTTATGCGCCTTTTTGCGCAGCGTCGGCGCCAGGCGCAGCAGGAACTCATGGGCGGGGATGCGCCGTGGCTTGGCTTCGCGGCGCACCAGTTGGCTCAGGGAAAACGCGCTGCGTCGACGCAGTAACTCATCGCGCCATTCGTCGTTCAGGCGCCGCCCCTCGTCCAGTACGAAAAACACTTCGAAGCTTGCATCGCGAAACAGCACGTCCGGCGGCTCTTGGCCGGCGGCGTGGAACTCTTCGGCGCGATAGGGCACATTCAGGCCTTGCAACAGGCGCTGGCACACCCAACGCTCACGCTCCCATTTGCGGGCATTGGACAGGAAAGCATTGGCTTGTTCGGCCGCTACGGTGAGCAGGCGCAAGTAATCTGAGTCATCCATGCTTGCAGCTTAGCGTTCAAATGATGACCACAGGAAGTCCCGGTGCGAAAGGTCGGTGTAGACTGGCGGCTCTATCGATCAAGCGAGCATGAGGAGTGCGCAGTGAAGTTATTCGTAGTGCTGTTCCTGGGTCTTTTGCCGTTATGGGCCCAGGCCGTCGAAGTCGGCGAGCGCCTCGCGCCCTGGACACTGCTGGATCAGTTCGATCAGGTCTATACCCTGGATGACCAGGCGCAAATCTTGTTGGTGGCCCGCAGCATGGACGCCGCCAAAATCGTCGACGGCGCGCTGCAAGGTCAGCCCAAGGGCTATCTGGAGGCCCGTCACGGGGTATTTGTCGCCGACATTCAGCGCATGCCGCGATTGGTCGCCAGACTGTTCGCGGTACCTGCCATGCAGTCGTACAGCTACCGGGTCATGCTGGACCGGGATGCGCGCATCGCGCCGCGCTACCCGGGAGCTGTGGACAAAGTGCTGTGGCTGCAATTGGAGAGCGGCAAGTTGATTGCGCAGCATGAATACGGCTCCGCGGCTGAACTGCGCCAGGCCCTGGAGCAGGTGAAACCGTGATCAGCGCCGGCGTGCTGACAGCGCCCACCCTCGGCATCGGCTGGCTGCTGTATGCGCCGGTGCTGGCGTGGGCGGTGCTGCGTTCGCCGTGGGTTGAGTTGTTTGCCGACCGACGGCGCCAGCATTTGCTGTTCGGCACCGTGTTTGCGCTGTTTATGCTGTGGTTGGTCCGGCGCGATTTCGATACCGGCGTTTCCTATCACTTCATTGGCATGACAGCCGTAACCCTGCTGCTGGACTGGCCGCTGGCGATTGTCGGTGGTTTTGTCGCACAACTGGGTCTGATGATGCTGGGCCGTCAAGACCTGGCCGCCATCGGCATCAATGGTCTTTTGTTGATTGTGCTGCCGGTACTGATCACGGAAGGCGTCGCACTGCGGGTAGAGCGCGCGCAGCCGCGCAATCCGTTTGTGTATATCTTCTGTTCAGGGTTTCTGGCAGCAGCGCTGGCGGCATTGGCGTGCCTACTACTGGGGCTGGGACTGTTGTGGTTCGACGGTCTTTTCGCCATGCCGGAATGGTTGGAAGACTTCATCGGTTACCTGTGGCTGATCATCTTCCCCGAAGCCTTTATCAATGGCACGGTGATCAGCGCTCTGGTGGTGTTTTGTCCGGAATGGCTGGAAACCTTCAATCGCACACGCTACCTCTCGGCGCCCTGGAAGGACGACGATTCGCTGCGTTGATCCAAATCAAACACCCTGTGTCACGGCAGGCCCATGCTCTGGGAAATTTTCCAGGAGTGCGGATCATGAGTGTGTATGAGTGGGCACGGCAGGAACTTCGCAGAAGCCAGGACGCGGCACAGGAGATCGGTTTCGATCCGGGCCTGACCCTGCGTGCCATGCTGAGCGCCGTCGTGCAGCAAAGCAAGGGCGTGCGCAGTTTCGAAGACCTGGCCGACGAGCTGCAGTACCTGGCAGAAAACCTCGACGACCAGCAGGAATACGCCTTTATGCGCCCTTAGTGGCGGGGTGGGAGGTCTTCGGAGAACAGTTCGTCTTCGGCATCCGGGGCCACGGGGATCTTGTGTTCTTCGGCGGCCCAGGCCCCCAGGTCGATCAATTTGCAACGGTCCGAGCAGAATGGCCGGTTGGGGTTGGTCGCTTTCCATTCCACGGGTGCGCCGCAGGTTGGGCAGTCGACGGTCAAGGGTTGGCTCATGATCGGCCTCCACGCAAAGTAAGGTAAAAGTGGTGCAGCCGCTCGACTTCGCTGTGCAGCCAGGCGAGGTCTCTGTCATTGACCAGTACGTCGTCGGCATGGTTCAGGCGGTCTTCGCGGCTGGATTGGGCCTTGAGAATGGCCTGCACCTGCTGCTCGCTGATGCCGTCGCGCTGCAGGGTACGCTCAATCTGCAGCGATTGCGGCACGTCGATCACCAGAATGCGTTGGGTCATGCTGTACTGACCAGACTCGATCAGCAGCGGTGACACCAGAATCGCGTAAGGCGAGCGCGCCCGTGCCAGGTGGCTGCGAATTTCTTCGGCAATCAAAGGATGCAACAGCGCTTCAAGCCAGCGGCGTTCCTCGGGCACTTCAAAGATCAGTTTGCGCAGTGCGCTACGGTCCAATTGGCCGTCGGGCAACAGCACGCGATCGCCAAAGTGTTCGGCGATGCGCGCCAGCGCGGGACGGCCTGGCTCGACCACCCAGCGTGCGGCGTGGTCGGCGTCCACCGCATCGATTCCGAGATCGATAAAGTGTTGGGCTGCCGCGCTTTTGCCACTGCCGATGCCGCCGGTCAGGCCGAGTATCCACGGGGTTGGAACAGAAGAAGTGCTCATTGGAAACCGACAGACTGCAAATAGAAGTCGGTTATTTGACCACCCCAGAGCAATGCAATCCAGCCGGCAATCGCCAGATAGGGCCCAAATGGCATTGGCGTGGACACCTGGGCCTTGCGCACGCGCATCAGTATCAACCCGGCAAATACCCCAACCAGTGACGCCATCAAGAGGGTCATCGGCACGATCTGCCAACCGCCCCAGGCCCCGAGCAGGGCCAGGAGTTTGAAGTCGCCGTAGCCCATGCCGTCCTTGCCAGTGACCAACTTGAACAGCCAGAACACCGACCATAGGCTCATGTATCCGGCCACCGCTCCCCATACGGCGTCGGGCAACGGCACCAGCAGTGCAAAGCTGTTGACGATCAGACCCAGCCACATAAGCGGCAGTACCAGCACATCCGGCAGTAACTGGTGGTCGGCGTCGATCAGGCTCATCGCCAGCAAGCCCCAAGTCAGCAGCAATACTGCCCCGGCTTGCCAACCAACGCCGAAGTGCCAGGCCACGATCGCCGACAACAATCCGCAGGCAAGTTCGGTGAATGGGTAGCGCAGGCTGATCCTTGCCTTGCAGTGAGCGCAGCGGCCCTTGAGGACCAGATAGCTGAGCAGCGGAATATTTTCCCAGGGGCGGATCCCATGATCGCACTGAGGGCAGCAGGAATTTGGGCGCATCAGGTTGTAGGTCGGCCCGACGGGTTCGGCCGGTAAGCCAAGTACTTCATGGGCCTGGGCACGCCACTCCCGTGCAAGCATCTTCGGCAGGCGCCACACCAGCACATTGAGGAAACTGCCCACGATCAGCCCCAGCACCGAAGCCAGGGCGACAAAGGCCCATGGGGATTCATTCAGCAGTAGGATCAAAATGCGCTCCCCAGTTGGAAGATGGGTAAGTACATGGCAATGACCAACGACCCGACGATGCCTCCCAGCACGACCATGATCAGCGGCTCCATCAGGCTGGTGAGGTGATCGACCTGGTTATCCACTTCGGTTTCGTAGTGGCTGGCGACTTTTTCCAGCATGAAGTCCAGCGTGCCGGATTCTTCGCCGATTGCCGTCATCTGAATCGCCATCCCTGGAAACAGACCACTGGTGGCCATGGCGTGATTCAACGGCATACCTGTGGATACATCGCGACGCATATGCTCGATTGCCTGTTTGTAGGGGGCGGAGCCCGCGGCGCCTGCCACTGAATCCAGGGCCTGCACCAGCGGCACCCCGGCCGCGAAGGTGGTAGAAAGCGTACGGGCGTAGCGGGCCACGGCTGATTTTTGCAGCAGTTTGCCTGCCAGCGGTGCTTTCAACAAACCGGCGTCCAGCCAATGGCGAAAGATTGGCGATTTTCGACAGGCCTGACGCAGGCCAATAACCCCCACACCAAGCCCCAGCGCGACGATCCACCAGGCATGTTGCATGAACTCCGACAGAGCGATAACTGCGAGGGTGAAGCCCGGCAGCTTACCGTTCACTCCAGCGAACAGGCTCTGGAACTGCGGCACCACATGCACCAGCAGCACGCCAGTGACAAGCCCGGCCACGATCACGACCGCGATGGGGTAGGTCATGGCTTTTTTGATCCTGGCTTTGAGTTGTTCGCTCTTTTCGCGATGAACCGCCAGGCGCTCCAGCAGCGTCTCAAGCGCGCCGGCCTGTTCGCCGGCCGCTACCAAATGGCAGTACAGCTCATCGAAATAACGCGGTTGACTGCGTAACGCTTCAGTCAGGGTGGTGCCGGCGGCGACCTGTTGTCTCAGGCTTTGCAGCAGTTCACCCACAGGCGGCTTCTCGACACCTTCGCTGATCAGATCGAAGGCTTGCAGCAGGGGAATGCCGGCCTTCAGCAACGTGGCCAACTGGCGGGTGAACAAGGTTATGTCGGCGGCTTTGATCGGCGCGGCAAGGCCTGGCAGCCGTGGAATTGACTTGCGCACACGGCCGGGGCGGATGCCTTGTTGGCGCAGTTGCGCCTTGACCACGGCAGGGCTGCGTCCGGTGCTTTGGCCGGACACCTTGCGGCCTTTGCGGTTGATGCCTTCCCAGGTGTAGAGCGTTACAGCGTTGTTCATGTCACGGTTCCGCGCGCAGGTCGTTGAAGTTTTTCAAAGCTTAGTCACGGGCTGAAGGCGGGCAGGCTGTGGTGGTGGATAAAATGTCAGAATGTGCGTCATGCAGGCGATTGACCACCGGCGGATGAGTACACTGGCGCCGCTGCACAACGCGGGGCGCAGGAAGCGCCTTGTCATGAGTTCTATTCTGGAGAGTGAGAGTGATGCGTCAGAAAGGTTTTACCTTGATCGAGTTGTTGATAGTCGTGGCAATCATCGGCATTTTGGCCACCATTGGCCTGCCCATGTACACCACCCATCAAGCCAAGGCCAAGTTCACCGCCGGCCTGGCTGAAATCAGCGCATTGAAGGCCGGGTACGAAGACACCCTCAATCAGGGCACCGTACCTACCCTGGCATTGATCGGCGGCACCAGCCCTACCGCCAATTGCAAAATCGAGGTGACAGGGGACGTTAAAACGGGCGCGGGCGATATCCGTTGCGAGATCCTCGATGCACCGGCGCCCGTACTGGGCAAGAGCATTGTGCTGACACGCAACGCCACCAGCGGCTGGACCTGCACCACCACGGCCGAGGCCAAATACGCCGGCAAGGGCTGCGGAGCCGGCGGCGCTTAGCGGTGCCTGTACCCACAAGGACGTTGAGGTAACCGATGGTGTTATCCGTACAGCAGCGCGGCAGTATTTTCCTGGTGGTGACGGTGTGCCTGTTGGTGGTGGGGATTTGTGCACCGTTCAGTGGGCACGATCTACAGCGGGTCATGCAGATTGCCATCGGGTTTTGTGCGGTGCTGTACGGAAGCTCGATTACCCCGACCGAGCCCTGGGTGGATCGCCAGACGGCATGGGGGCTGGCGCTCATCGTGGGATTGGGCCTGGCGTCTTCGCTGCTGGCCCATCAGCCGCTTTGGGCGCTGACCGAGATGGCGCTGTTCGTCAGCTGCGCGGCAATCGCGTTAGCTTTTGCATCGCTGCGCCGTCACGGCGGCGAGCCTTTGGATCGTGTGCTGCTGCTGATCGTGGTGTTGCTGTGCCTGATCAAAACCCTCCAGTACCTGTACGCCGGCGTGCTTGCGTTCGCCAGCGGCGGGCACACGATGAACCCTGATCTGCTGTTATCCAGCTTTTCCAACAAGCGCTTTTATGGCCAGTTCCAGACATTCACGCTGCCGCTGTTGGCATTGCCTTTGCTGTTACCCACAGTCTCTCGCTCATTGCGGGGGATGGCATTTGCGTTGCTATGCGCCTGGTGGTTGATCGCGATCAGCGGCGGTACACGCGGCACCTGGCTCGGCATGGCAGTGGCGGGCATGGTCGTGGCACTGATCGGGCCATGGGGGCGGCGTTGGTTGGGTTGGCAATTGGCGGGGATGCTGAGCGGCTTGTGGATCTACTGGCTGGTGTTTACGGTGCTGGCGACCTACCTGGGAATCGACAACTCCAATGACGCCAGCGAGCGCCTCACCACTTCGCTGTCGGGGCGCGGTCCGATCTGGTGGCAGGGTTGGCACATGCTGACTGAGCGGCCGTGGTTAGGCTTCGGGCCGATGCACTTTGCCGATATTGCCAACAAAGTTGCCGCCCATCCGCATCAGGCTGTTTTGCAGTGGGCCAGCGAATGGGGCGTGCCGTCGACATTGTGCGTGGCGTTTTTGGCGGCGCGCAGTGGCTGGGCCACGATTGTCGTGCTGCGTGAGCGCGCGCAGTTCAGCGAGCGTGCGGATCTACTGCGCTTATGTCTGTTCGCTGCGTTGGTCGGTGCGCTGACGCAGTCCATGGTCGACGGTGTGCTGGTGATGCCCACGTCCCAGGTTTGGCTTGCGCTGGTAGTGGGCTGGCTGATGGCGCTGCACCCTTGGCGCACACCTGTAACGGCGTCATGGCCGTTGGCCTGGCGCGCATGGAAGCTGTTGAGCGCGTTGGCCATTGCATTGCTGGTATCTGTCGCGCTGCGCGATGTGCCCCATATCAAGCAGGCCCAGCGACAGTACCTCGACACCCTGGGCAGCTACTTGCAACCGCGTTTCTGGGCGCAGGGTGTTATCGCCCGCTGAAGGCCGCGAGTTGCCGGACGCCGGATGCGGTGCTAGCTTTAGTCCACCGCCCGTGTAGCTCAGCCGGTAGAGCAGCGCACTCGTAACGCGAAGGTTGCAGGTTCGATTCCTGTCTCGGGCACAAAGGCAACACTGTTTCAAAGGCAATGTTTTCAGCTGATCCCAGAATGGTTCTGAAGGCCAGACGAGCCGGCATTCGTGCCTGTTCTTTTGTATCTGCGCAACCTGATGTCCCAGATGCATCCCCATTCCTCGATCTAAGAGAACACCATGACCACGACTGAAATGACCCAGGAAGCCCGGCACGAAGCAGCTCTTGAGCACTACCTCAAGGAATCGCCGCAGCTTAAAGAAGAGATCAAGGACCTGAGCGCCGATGATCAGCGCGACCAGATTCAGTGGGCATTCGAGGACGAGGCCGAAAGCCAGGGCCTCCAACCTTGGGAACTGACCCTCAAGTACACCTCGACACCGGAAGAGTTCGAAGCGCAACGGCTGGTCCTGCATAAGGAAGCGGCCGAGGTGCTGGGTGTGGATTGGGATGAGTATTGCGAGATGAATAACCTGGTGGTTTAGAACAGAGCGGCAAGCTGCAAGGGGCCACTCGGCTTCCTTGCAGCGTCACGCTGACCGCTTGCCGCTTTTCAGAGGCTGAGCCTCATCGACAGGTCCACCGCCTTCACGTCCTTGGTCATCGCGCCGATGGAGATGTAGTCCACCCCGGTCTCGGCAATGGGCAGCAGGGTGGTTTCATTGATGCCGCCGCTGGCTTCCAGCTTCGCCTTGCCGCCGTTCAGGCGCACGGCTTCGCGCATGTCGTCGAGGCTCAACTCATCGAGCATGATGATGTCGGCGCCCGCCGCTAATGCTTCGCGCAGTTCCTCCAAGCTCTCTACTTCGATTTCCACGGGCTTGCCGGGAGCGATCTTGTGCGCCGCCGTGATGGCCTGTGCAATGCCGCCGCAGGCAGCGATGTGGTTTTCCTTGATCAGAAACGCGTCGTACAGACCGATGCGATGGTTGTGACAGCCGCCGCACGTCACCGCGTACTTCTGTGCCAGGCGCAGGCCCGGCAGAGTTTTGCGGGTGTCCAGCAATTTGACTTGAGTGCCGGCAACGAAGTCCGCCAGGTACTTCGCGCGTGTGGCGACGCCGGACAGCATCTGCAAAAAATTCAGCGCACTGCGCTCGCCGCTGAGCAGCGAGCGCGCCGGGCCTTCGAGGTGAAAAAGCGCTTGATTGGGGCTGACGCGTTCGCCATCGGCCACCTGCCAGTGCACGGCGACCCGAGGGTCCAACTGCCGGAACACCGCGTCCACCCACGCCGTGCCGGCGATCACGGCGTCATCGCGGGTAATGATGGTGGCCTTGGCCAGTCGTTCGGCCGGGATCAATTGCGCGGTAATGTCGCCGCTGCCGATGTCCTCCAGCAGTGCGCGGCGCACATTGGCTTCGATTTCGGCGGTGAGGTCGGCAAGACGGAGATTCGGCATAACAGGCTCCACAAACAAAGTGCGTCGATTATAGGGGCTGTGTGACTGGGAACCCAGCCACCCGCTCATTTGTGCGCAAATCACAGAGGGCGCTGGCGCTTGCCCCCCGGTTTGCAAGATAATCTCGCGCCTTGCAATTGGCGTCATAGCTTTGACGTCTGCTGGCGTGCAGTTATCCACAGGGTTCGATGCGGCCTATCGATGATTGTCGCCCAACTCAATACCGCCGTTTCAGGAGGCCAGGATGCACAATGACGGAAAGGTGGTGCCGATTAATAAAGCGCATGCCACGCCATCGCCGCTGGCCCGCCTGCCGGTTGTGTTGCTGCAAGTCCGCGACAAGGCGGCGCAGCAGCTGCAGCAAGGCTTGCAGGAACTCTTCGATAACGCCGACGACACGCTGTTTGAAATGGCCGACAAGGCCCGCAGCACCGTCGATCACCATATTTTCTTTGAAGCCATGCGCGACCTGCGCCTCAAGCGCAAGAACTTCGAGCGTGTATTCATGGAGCGCCTGTTTGCCGCTTTTGCCGGCCTGGGCGACACCGGGCGCAGGGAGCTGCAGTTGGTGCCAGTGGTTTCCTACGATGCGGCACCCGGTTCGTCCCATGACGCACTGGAAAAAACCGTGGCGCTCGAAGCCATGCTGGGCCGCGTCCGGCATCGCGATGGACTGGCACTGTCGCAGCTCACTGCGCGGCTGAGTGCGGTACTGGGCAATGCCCTGGATGAGCGTGAGAACCCCCTGGGCCCGGCGCTGCTGTGCGAATTTTTCTTGCAGGCGGGGCGCAGCCTGGGCGTGGAGATTCGCGTCAAACTGATCATGCTCAAGCTATTCGAGAAGTATGTCCTCAGCGATGCCGATCAACTCTACGCCGAAGCCAATCAATTGTTGGTCGCCACGGGGGTGTTGCCGGAGCTCAAGACCGTGCCTTCGCGCCGCGCCGGTGGGCGGGCCGCCCGTGAACGCTCGCGCGAAGACGCATCGCCGAGCACCGATCAACCCCTCGACGAAAACGGCCAGCAAGCCTTTGCGGCGCTGCAAGCCTTGCTCAAACCCGTGCGCGGTAGCGTGGCGCCGACCCTCGAAGCCAGCGCCGAACCCCAGCCTATCGCCACGCGGGACCTGCTGCGCCTGTTGTCCCATTTGCAGCAGTACGTGCCGACGCCGGACGCCGAGGACGATTTCGACCTGTGCAACCAGCTGGAGCAATTGCTCACCCGCGTCAGTGTCAAGAGCGGCAAGTCACGGGTGGTGGAGGAGGCCGATGAAGACGTCATCAATCTGATCGCCCTGCTGTTCGAATTTATCCTCAACGACCCTACCGTCCCGGACGCTTTCAAAGCGCTGATCGCGCGCCTGCAAATCCCAATGCTCAAAGTGGCGGTGCTGGACAAGAGTCTTTTCAGCCATGCCGGCCACCCGGCGCGGCGCCTGCTGAACGAAATCGCTGCGATGGCCTTGGGCTGCAACCTGTGCGATGACTACCCGCGTGACCCTTTGTACCTGCGCATCGAGCAGGTGGTGCAGCGTTTGCTCAATGAGTTTGTCGAAGATCCGGCGATTTTTGCCCAATTGCTCGCTGAGTTCAGCGCGTTCGCCGCCGATGAGTGTCGCCGCAGCGAGTTGCTCGAACAGCACACCCGCGATGCCGAAGAAGGCCGGGTGCGCACCGAGGCGGCCCGTCAGCGGGTGGCCGAGGTGCTCAATAGGCGGCTGCTGGGCAAAGTGTTGCCCCTCGCCGTGGTGCAGTTTCTGCAACAGGCCTGGAGCCAAGTGCTGTTGTTGGTCAGCCTCAAGCACGGTGAAGAGTCGGTGCAATGGCAATCGGCTCTGCGCACCATGGACGAACTGATCTGGAGCGTCGGCCTGCAGGAAGACACCGAGGCCGGGCGGCGCTTGCTGGAGCATTTGCCCGGCTTGCTCAAGGCGCTGCGCGACGGTTTGACCAGCGCGGCGTTCGATCCTCTCAGCACCCGAGAATTTTTCGTCCGCCTCCAGGCTATGCATGTGCAGCCGGCGGACGGTGTCGACGAGCTGATCGAAGTACGCGAGCCTTTGGTATTCAGCGAGCGGCCGCTGGCCCCCGCGCTCGATCTGGCGCCCAACGATCCCGACCTGCTCAGGGTTCATCAATTGCGGGTCGGCGCTTGGGTCATGTTCCAGCAGGATGGCGCCTTTACCCAGCGCTGCAAGCTCGCGGCGATCATGGCCCCGGCCAACACGTATGTGTTCGTCAGCCGCACGGGGCTCAAGGTGCTGGAAAAAAGCGTCGGCCAGCTGGCGCTGGCGTTTAAGCAGGGCGTCTTGCAGGTTCTGGACGACAGCCCGCTGTTCGAGCGTGCATTGGCTGCCGTAGTGAGTAAGCTGCGGCAACTCAATCACGGCAAGTGATCGCAACCTCGGGGTCGAACGCGGCATACTGGTCACCTGTTGCCCCATTCAAGGAACCTGTATGCAGTTGGACCCCGCCAGCGGTTGGTGCCAGGGCATTCGTCATTGCCCTTCGCCCAACTTCAATCAGCGCCCCGCAGGCGAAATCTCACTGCTGGTGGTGCACAACATCAGCTTGCCACCGGCGCAGTTCGCCACTGGCAAAGTGCAGGCGTTTTTCCAGAATCGCCTGGATGTCACGGAACATCCTTACTTTGAAGGGATTGCTGACCTACGGGTATCTGCGCATTTTCTGATTGAGCGCGACGGGACGGTGACGCAGTTTGTGTCCTGCCTTGACCGGGCCTGGCATGCCGGTGTTTCGCAGTTCGAGGGGCGGGAAACCTGCAACGATTTTTCCCTGGGCATTGAACTGGAAGGCACGGACGAGCTGCCGTTCACCGATGCCCAGTACCGTGCACTGATCGACCTGACCCGCCAATTGCAGGCGGCTTACCCTGATATCACCCCGCAACGCATTTGTGGCCACAGCGATATCGCGCCGGGACGCAAGACCGACCCCGGCCCCGCTTTTGATTGGAAGCGCTTTCGCAGCGCCCTGCAGGATGGAGGACACACCTGATGAGTTTCCTGGTACTGGTGTTGGCGGTCTGGATCGAGAAGTTTTCGGCCCTGCGTCATCGGTTGCAGCGCGATGGCGGCTGGCTGCGCGAGCTGGCCAAACTGGAATCGAGCCCACGTATGGCGCAGCGGCCTTGGTTGATTCTGACCTTGTTAGTGTTACTGCCGGTGGCATTGCTGGCGCTGTTGCTGCTGGTACTGGAACCGGTGGCCTATGGCTTACTGGCGCTGCCGGTGCACCTGCTGGTGGTGATCTACAGCCTGGGCCGTGGCGATCTGCTGGCTGATCTGGGCCCGTTCCGCGATGCCTGGCGACGCGGCGACTTGCAGGCCGCCGAGCACGTCGCCGAGCGCGACCTCAAGCTGGGCGCCGACAGCGGCGAGCAACTGCTCGATCGGGTCCAGGGCCACCTGTTATGGCAGGCCTACCAGAGCTTTTTTGCGGTGATTTTCTGGTATTTCCTGCTGGGCCCGGTCGCTGCCCTGGCTTATCGCCTGCTGGCGTTGGCCAGCGAACACAGCCAGAACCCGCTGGTCGCCGAGCGCGCCGGGCAAATGCGCCACGCCTTCGACTGGTTGCCAGTGCGCCTGCTGGCCGCCAGTTTTGCCTTGGTGGGCAACTTTGTCGCGGTCAGCCGGGTCATGCTGCACGAGCTACTGAGCTGGGACATCAGCGCGGCCCAACTGGTGGATAAAGTCGGTCTGGCCGCCGCCGAGATACCGGCGCCGGCAGTGGGGGCCGACGGTATCAACAGCCTTGACCGCCTCTGGGAACTGCTGCTGCGCGCGGCTGTGCTGTGGTATGCCGGGTTCGCCATCTGGACGGTGTTGCCGTAAAGCGCAGACCGCGTTACGTGGGAGCCCCTTCGGCTCCCACTGGCTGTTAACCTTAAGTTACAAAACTCCCTTTCAAATTGAGCTATACAGACAGAGCGCCAAATAGTGGCTTTCTGCCGCCGCCCTGCGCCCTCAATAAAAATAAAACAAAAAGGGAGTTCACCTGTGAAGAGCTTGCTCTATCCCGCCGTCGCGCTGATGAACCGCCTGAGCTTCGGCCTGAAGTTCAGCCTGATCAGTGTGTTGTTCCTGTTGCCGATGCTGGTCACCAACTATTTCCTGGTGCGCGATTCGTGGCGCGAATTCCAGGGCACCCGCGTCGAACTGCAAAGCCTCGACG
This sequence comes from Pseudomonas sp. MD330_10, assembly GCF_042610415.1. Classification (NCBI taxonomy): domain Bacteria; kingdom Pseudomonadati; phylum Pseudomonadota; class Gammaproteobacteria; order Pseudomonadales; family Pseudomonadaceae; genus Pseudomonas; species Pseudomonas sp. MD330_10. Next base: position 11,755 of record NZ_JBHGZU010000013.1, on the reverse strand, counting down.
TGCTCGGCAGCAGCCTGGCCCTGCGCCGTGACCTGGAAACCCTGAATAATCAGGTACAAATCAACGCCACTCTGGGCCAGTCGGGTAAGGCGGGCGACCTGGAAGGCAAGATCAGCGCCTTGGAGCAGAGCGTACTGAGCCGCTTGCAGGGCTTTACCGCGATGGCCACAGACCCCGAGCAAATCGCGGTGTTCGAGGCCAAGCGCGACGAATTGATCGGCGCGTTCAAGGCCCAGCAACAGGAAACTTCGCTGCTGAGTAAAAGCGCATTGATCGGCAAGCTGCTGAACAAGGCGCAGATGCTCGGCCAGATCGTCGCCAGTCAATCGGGCTTGAGCCGCGACCCCCAAAGCGATCTGCGCCAGCTGACTGAGTTGATCACCAGCGTTACGCCGCAGGTGACCCAAACACTGGGAGAAGGGCGGGCCATGGGCGCCTATTCGCTGGGGCAGGGGTTTCTCAACTCATCGTCCAGCACGCGCTTTGACGAACTGCTGCAGCAACTGGAAAAACTCCACGGCGAATATGGCTTGAAACTGCAGGATGCGCTGGGCTCCAGCAGTGCCGCGCACACGGCGCTCGACGGTCTGGCCAAGGCCAGTAACGCCAGCCTCAAGCAAGGCAGTGAGCTATTCGAAGAGCAGGTGGTCATGGCCGAGACCCTCGATGCGCCCTGGCAGACGTTCTACGATGCGGTCAGCCAGTTGATGGCCCAGACCTATCAACTCGATGAGGCCACCCTGGGGTTTCTTGAGCAACAGTTGCAGCATCGCCTGACGCAGAACCGCCTGCACATGGTGGTGCTGGTGTCGGCGCTGACCGCCGTGTTTTTGCTGATCTTCTACCTCTACGCCGGTTTCTATGCCTCCACGCGCACCACATTGCGACATCTGGGCACGATGATGGACAAGGTGGCGGCCGGTGATATGACCGTCTCCTTCGTGGCGCGCAGCCGCGATGAACTGGGTGACCTGGGTCAGGTGTTCAACGGCACCGTGGCGAAAATCCACGATCTGATCGAGCGCGTCGGGCACACCGTCAACCAGGTCGAGCAGCAGGCCGGTCAGGTGGAAACGGTCTCGGCGCAGAGTAACCAGGCCGTCTGCGGCCAGCGTACACAGATCGAACAGGTGGCGACGGCCATGAACCAGATGTCGTCCACCGCCCAGGAGGTGGCCCGCAACGCCGCTGCAGCCGTGAGCAGCGCCCACAGCGTCAACCAGGAGACCGTCAGCGGTCGCAGCCTGGTGCAATCCCAACAGGGCAGCATCGCGCGGTTGGCGTCGGAGATCGACCAGTCGGTACGGGTGATCAACCAATTGGCCACTGACAGCCAGGCCATCAGCACGGTGTTAGAAGTGATCAAAAGCATCGCTGAGCAAACCAACCTGCTGGCGCTCAATGCCGCGATTGAGGCGGCGCGGGCCGGTGAGCAGGGGCGCGGTTTTGCGGTAGTAGCGGATGAGGTACGTACCCTCGCGCGGCGCACGCAGCAGTCCACCGAAGAGATCGAGCAGATGATCAGTCGCTTGCACAGCGGTGTGGACGCGGCGGTCAAGGCCATGGGCAGCAGCCATGAAATGGCCAATGGCACGGTCGGGCAGTCGGAACAGGTCCAGCAGGCGTTGGAGAATATCCTCGGTGCCGTCGGCATGATCGTGGATCAGAACCAACAGATTGCGGCAGCCGTGGAACAGCAGACCGCCGTGGCCCACGATATCGACCAGAACATCGTCGAAATCAATCGCGCCGGCGAGCATGCCGCCGACGGTGCGCAGCAGACCGCTGCGGCCAGTCAACGGTTGTCATTGCAGGTGGTGGAGTTGAAACAGCTGATCGGCGCCTTCCGCGTGTAAGGCGTAGGCGTAGGACTAAAGCGTTAACGGGTGTGGTGTGCGTCTGAATTTTCCGGGGTGTCTTTTCTGGCCGCGTAGATGAGTGAGAATTTATTTCATTCAAACCGGGAGCCGGGGAGGCACCACGATGACCGCTGCACTCGGCATCAAAGGGCAATGCGCCCATTGCGATATCACCTTTGAACTCAAGCCTTGGCAATTGAATGCCATCGCCATCGAAGAGCCCTTCGACTGCCCGTATTGCCACCGGGAGCTTGAACTCAAATGCCCTCGCCAACTGCGCCATTTCAAGTCCCTGGAATATTGGGCGTTGGTGCGTCCAAGCATGGTGACGTTCACTTGCGTGGTGCTGATCGTGGCGCTGGTGGCAGAGTGGGTGGGGCTGATCAGTGTGATTGGGCAGTTCAATATTTCGCTGGTGGTGTTGCTGGTGCATTTCATGGTGTTGCGCTATGCCCGTCATCGCCAGCGCATCACCCTCAACCTGCACGCCGTCGAACCGACGCTACCAATTGAACAACTCACGCGCATTGCGTGTGCTCGCCTCGGCCAACGATAGCGGGTCGATACCCATATGCTCGGCCAGGGCCTGGCAAATGTCCGGCAAGTGCTCGGGGCTGTTGCGCTGGCCGGGGTACATGGCGGGCGGCATGTCGGGCGAATCGGTTTCCAGCACCACCGCGTCCAGCGGCAGTTGTGCCAGCACCTTGTGCATGCGCAACGCCTGGGGCCAGGTGGCGGCGCCGCCCAGGCCGAGCTTGAAGCCCAGCTTGATGTATTCGCGGGCTTCTTCGCGGCTGCCGGCAAACGCGTGAATGATGCCGCCGCGTGGCACGCGGATGCGCTTGAGCGTGTCAATCACCGCCGCATGGCTGCGACGTACGTGCAGCAGGGCAGGCAACTGAAAATCCACCGCCAGTTGCAGTTGCGCTTCAAACAGCTGTTGCTGACGTGCGCGGTCCAGGTGTTCGAGGAAGTAATCCAGACCGATCTCGCCCACCGCGCAGAGTTGCCGATGGCCTTGCAGGCGGGTCAGCCAGTCACCTAATGCCCTCAGATCGGCGGGGCGGTGATCGTCCAGATACACCGGATGCAGGCCGAACGCAGCGAACAGGCCTTCATCCGTCTGCACCAAATCCCACAACCGCTGCCAATTCTGCTGATACACCCCCAGCACCACCATGCGCTGCACGCCCAGCTCGCGGCTGTGGGCGAGGACTTCCCGGCGGTCGCTGTCGAATTCCGGGAAATCAAGGTGCGTGTGGGTGTCGATCAGCGTCACGTTCACGCCTCGTGAATACGCTGCTTGAAGGTGCGGCCGATGGCGTGTACGCCCGGTTGGTACTGCTCTTCTTCGATGGCGGCCAGGGCCAGGCGCAGCGCGGTGTCGGCGATCAACTGATGCTGCTGGGCCATGGCGTTGACCGGCAGCGGCAGGAAGTCCAGCAGTTGGGTGTCGCCAAACGTGCCCAGGCGCAGGGGCCGTGATTTGAGCGGGTAGTCGTGCAGTGCGTCGAACACCCCTTGGAGCAGCACGTAGGACGTCGTCACCAGCGCGTCAGGCAAATGGCCCAGCCGCTGCAGCAATTGCTCCATCAGCTGTCGGCCACAATCGCGGCTGAAGGCTTCGCCGTGTTCGATGAGCATCTCGCCGGTAAAGCCTTTCAACGCTTGCTGAAAACCGGCGGCGCGTTCCTGGCTGATACTCAGCTCGGGCCGCGCGCCGATCAGCACAATCTGTTTAGGCAATGGTTGCAGCAGGCTGCTGGTCAGTTGCTGGCAGGCCTGGCGGTCGTCGCTGACCACCGAACAGAACTGCGCCGGCTCCATCACCCGGTCGATGGCGATTACCGGCAGGCCTTTGGCTTGCAGCTCGCGGTAGCTGTCGTCGCTGGTGGGCAGGCAACTGGCCACGAACAGCGCATCGCACCGCCGGGCGCGGAACAGTTGCAGCAATTGGCGTTCGCTGTCGGCATCGTCGTCGGAGCTGGCGATCAACAATTGATAGCCACGCGCGCGCGCGCCTTGCTCCAGCAATTTGGCGATACGCGCGTAACTGGGGTTTTCCAGGTCGGGCAGAATAAAGCCCAACGTGCGCGTGTGCCGGCTGCGTAGCCCGGCGGCCTGGGGATTGGGGGTAAAGCCGTGGGCCTCTACCACCGCACGCACTCGTTCGACGGTGGCGTGGCTGATGCGTTGTTGGGCGGCTTTGCCGTTGATGACATAACTGGCGGTGGTAACGGACACACCGGCCAGACGTGCGATATCACTGAGTTTCAAACCGGGATTTCCTTGTTTTTTGGAGCTTGCCCCGACATTTTGTCCAATCGTAACCGATTACGGCACACGACCAATGTCCCAGCTCAATCGCCGAGTGGTCCTTCAAGGATGCACAATTAACGCGTAATCTGCCTTAAATTCTAGATTAAACGTTTCAGCCAGCGTATTTTTACGACGTTCGCGACCGAGCGGCTCCTGCCAACTGACCGCTCAGTCAGTAGTTTTCAAACACCCCTACACTGTTTTATTCAAAACAATACCTAGTGCGCCCAGCGCACTAACTAGGAGAACGGCATGCTTGAGCTCACTGTAGAGCAGATATCCATGGGCCAGGTGGCTGTGGATAAATCTGCTGCCTTGCACCTGCTCGCTGACACACTGGTGGCCGACGGTCTGGTCGCCGAGGGCTATCTGAGTGGCTTGCAAGCCCGTGAAGCCCAGGGCTCGACGTTTCTCGGCCAAGGTATTGCGATCCCCCACGGCACGCCAGAAACCCGCGACCAGGTGTTTGCCACCGGCGTGCGTCTGCTGCAGTTCCCCGAAGGGGTGGACTGGGGCGACGGCCAGATCGTGTATTTGGCCATTGGCATTGCCGCTCAATCCGACGAACACCTTCGCCTGCTGCAATTGCTGACCCGCGCCCTCGGCGAGACCGACCTGGGTGAGGCGCTGCGTCGCGCCGCCTCCGCAGAAGCTCTGCTGAAATTGCTGCAGGGTGCACCGCAGGAGCTGGCGCTGGATGCACAGATGATCAGCCTGGGCGTGTCCGCCGACGATTTTGAAGAGCTGGTATGGCGTGGCGCCCGCCTGCTGCGCCAGGCCGATTGCGTCAGCAACGGCTTCGCCGCCGTATTGCAACAGGTCGATGCGCTGCCCCTGGGCGACGGCCTGTGGTGGCTGCACAGCGAGCAGACCGTCAAACGTCCGGGCCTGGCGTTCGTCACCCCGGACAAACCCATGCGTTACCTGGGCCAACCGCTCACGGGCCTGTTTTGCCTGGCCAGCCTGGGCGAAGCGCACCAGGCCTTGCTTGAGCGTTTGTGCGCGTTGCTGATCGAAGGCCGTGGCCAGGAACTGGGCCGCGCCACCAGCAGCCGCGCGGTGCTTGAAGTATTGGGCGGCGAACTGCCGCCGGACTGGCCGAGCGCGCGCATCACCCTGGCCAACGCCCATGGCCTGCACGCGCGGCCGGCGAAGATCCTGGCGCAGTTAGCCAAGAGTTTTGACGGCGATATCCGTGTGCGCATCATCGATGGTCCGGCCACCGCGGTGTCGGTCAAAAGCTTGAGCAAGCTGCTCAGCCTCGGCGCCCGCCGTGGCCAGGTGCTGGAGTTCGTTGCCGAACCCGGCATTGCCGGTGATGCGCTGCCGGCACTGCTGGCCGCGGTGGAGGAGGGGCTCGGTGAAGAGGTCGAGCCGCTGCCGACCGTCAGCGCGCCCCCCGAAACCCTGGACCTCGAACCGCTGCTCAGCGCACCGGCCTCCGGTAGCCAGATCCAGGCTATCGCTGCGGCGCCGGGGATTGCCATTGGCCCCGCTCATGTCCAGACCCAGCAGGTGTTCGACTACCCACTGCGCGGCGAGTCACCGGTGATCGAGCGTCAGCGTCTGCATGCCGCCCTGACCGACGTGCGCCGCGATATTCAGGGGCTGATCGAGCGCAGCCCATCCAAAGCGATCCGCGAGATTTTCATCACCCACCAGGAAATGCTCGACGACCCGGAACTGACCGACGACGTCGACACTCGCCTTAAGCAAGGCGAAAGCGCCGAAGCCGCGTGGATGAGCGTGATCGAAGCCGCCGCCAAACAGCAGGAGTCGTTGCAGGACGCCTTGCTCGCCGAGCGTGCCGCCGACCTGCGGGATATCGGCCGTCGCGTGCTGGCGCAACTGTGCGGCGTCGAAACCGCCCAAGAGCCGAATGAGCCGTACATCCTGGTGATGGACGAGGTCGGCCCGTCCGATGTGGCGCGCCTGGACCCGGCGCGCGTCGCCGGTATCCTCACCGCTCGCGGTGGCGCCACGGCCCACAGCGCCATCGTCGCGCGTGCCCTCGGTATCCCCGCGCTGGTCGGTGCTGGCGCCGCCGTCTTGCTGGTCGCCGCCGGCACGCCGCTGTTGCTCGATGGCCAGCGCGGCCGCCTGCATGTGGACCCCGATGCCGCCACCCTGCAACGGGCTACCGTCGAGCGCGATACCCGTGAACAACGCCTGCAAGCGGCCTCCGCCCAGCGCCATGAAACAGCTCTTACACGCGACGGGCATGCCGTGGAAGTGTTCGCCAATATCGGCGAAAGCGCCGGTGTCGCCGCAGCGGTGGAGCAGGGCGCCGAAGGCATCGGTTTGTTGCGCACCGAACTGATTTTTATGGCTCACCCACAAGCGCCGGATGAAGCCACCCAAGAAGCCGAGTACCGCCGCGTACTCGACGGCCTCGGCGGGCGCCCGTTGGTGGTGCGCACCCTCGACGTGGGCGGCGACAAACCGTTGCCTTACTGGCCGATTGCCGAGGAAGAAAACCCTTTCCTGGGCGTGCGTGGCATTCGCCTGACCTTGCAACGCCCGCAGATCATGGAAGCGCAGCTGCGCGCGCTGTTGCGTTCGGCGGATAACCGCCCGCTGCGCATTATGTTTCCCATGGTCGGCAGCGTCGATGAGTGGCGCGCCGCCCGTGACATGACCGAGCGCCTGCGCCTGGAAATCCCGGTGGCCGACCTGCAACTGGGGATCATGATCGAAGTACCGTCGGCCGCCTTGCTGGCGCCGGTGCTGGCCAAGGAAGTGGACTTCTTCAGTGTCGGCACCAACGACCTGACCCAATACACCCTGGCCATCGACCGTGGCCACCCAACCTTATCTGCCCAAGCCGATGGCTTGCACCCGGCGGTGTTGCAGTTGATCGATATCACCGTGCGCGCCGCCCATGCCCACGGCAAATGGGTCGGCGTGTGCGGCGAACTGGCGGCGGACCCGCTGGCAGTGCCGGTGCTGGTGGGCTTGGGAGTGGACGAACTGAGCGTGTCGGCGCGCAGCATTCCCGAAGTGAAGGCGCGTGTGCGCGAATTCAGTCTGAGCCAGGCCCGGAGCCTGGCACAACAAGCGCTGGCGGTGGGTTCCCCCGCCGATGTGCGAGCCCTCGTGGAGGCGGTGTAAATGGCAAGGATTCTGACCCTGACGCTGAACCCGGCGTTGGATCTCACGGTGCGCTTGGCCCGCCTGGAACCGGGTGAAGTCAACCGCAGCGAAACCCTGCTGACCCATGCCGCCGGCAAGGGCGTGAATGTGGCGCAGGTGCTGGCCGATCTGGGGCATCAATTGACCGTGGGCGGTTTTCTCGGTGCGGACAACCCGCAAGCCTTTGACGCGCTGATCGCTCGTCGCGGTTTTGCCGACGCGTTTATCCGCGTGCCGGGGGAAACCCGCAGCAATATCAAAATCGCCGAGCAGGACGGTCGTGTCACCGATATCAACGCGCCGGGCCCGCAGGTGAGCGAGCAGGCGCAACAGGCCTTGCTCAACCAGCTCACTCTGATCGCCCCCGGTCACGATGCGGTGGTGGTCGCCGGCAGCTTACCGCGCGGCGTCAGTGCGCAGTGGCTGCACGATGTGTTGGTGCAGTTGAAAGGCCTCGGTTTGAAGGTTGCCCTGGACACCAGTGGCGAGGCGCTGCGTGCCGGTCTGCGAGCCGGCCCGTGGTTGGTCAAGCCGAACACCGAAGAACTGGCCGATGCCCTCGATTGCCCCACCGACTCCCTCGAACAGCAGCGCCAAGCCGCGCAGCGCCTGCACGCCCAGGGGGTGGAACATGTGGTGGTATCCCATGGCGCCGACGGTGTGAACTGGTTCAGCCCGACGCTGGCGCTGCATGCCACGCCGCCCAAGGTCAGCGTGGCCAGCACCGTGGGTGCCGGGGATTCGTTGCTGGCCGGCATGTTGCACGGTCTGCTCAGTGGCGAGGGCCCCGAACAGACCCTGCGCCGTGCCACGGCGATTGCCGCGATGGCGGTGACGCAGATCGGTTTCGGCATCAGCGATGACGCGCAGTTGGCGCATCTGCAAAGCGGCGTCGATGTACGCCCGCTCACAGAACAATAAGAGGGTTAGTCATGAAGTTAGCCATTGTTACTGCCTGCCCCAACGGCATGGTCACCAGTGTGCTGTGCGCCCGCTTGCTGGACGCCGCCGCGCAGCGCCAAGGCTGGAGCACCAGTGTCGAAGTGGTGGATGTGCAGCACCCCGAGCGCGCGCTATCCGACGCGACCCTGGCCGCCGCCGAGTGGGTGTTGCTGGTCAGCAGCACGCCGGTGGATATGCAGCGCTTCATCGGCAAGCGCGTGTTCCAAAGTACGCCGGCCCAGGCGTTGGCGGATGTGGAAGCGGTGTTGCGTCGCGGTGCTGAAGAGGCTCAGGTGTATGTCGCCAGCGAGGCGCCGGTCGCGGCAAAGAATGCCCCACGCATCGTCGCCGTCACCGCGTGCCCGACCGGCGTGGCCCATACCTTTATGGCTGCCGAAGCCTTGCAGCAGACGGCCAAGCGCCTGGGTTACGACTTGCAGGTCGAGACCCAAGGTTCGGTGGGCGCACGTACGCCGCTGAGCGCCGAAGCTATCGCTAATGCCGATGTGGTGCTGTTGGCGGCTGATATCGAAGTGGCTACCGAACGCTTCGCCGGCAAGAAGATTTACCGTTGCGGCACCGGCATTGCTCTCAAGCAATCCGAAGCGACCCTGAACAAAGCCCTGGCCGAAGGCGCTGTGGAAAGCGCCGCCGGTGCGCCGGTAGCCAAGTCGGAAAAGACCGGCGTCTACAAGCACTTGCTCACCGGTGTGTCGTTCATGTTGCCGATGGTGGTGGCGGGCGGCTTGCTGATCGCTCTGTCGTTTGCGTTCGGCATTCATGCGTTCGAACAGGAAGGCACCTTGGCGGCGGCGTTGAAAACCGTCGGCAACAGCGCGTTTACCTTGATGGTGCCGCTGCTGGCCGGTTATATCGCCTATTCGATCGCCGACCGTCCGGGGATCGCGCCGGGCATGATTGGCGGCCTGCTGGCCGGCACCTTGGGCGCGGGTTTTATCGGCGGCATTTTTGCCGGTTTCCTGGCCGGTTACTGCGTCAAAGGCGTCACGCGCGTGGTGCGTCTGCCGCAAAGCATGGAAGCTCTCAAACCGATCCTGATCATCCCGTTGCTGGCGAGCCTATTCACCGGCCTGGCGATGATCTACCTGGTGGGCCCGCCGGTGGCGCGCATGCTCAGCGGCTTGACTGAATTCCTCAGCACCATGGGCACCACCAACGCGGTGCTGCTGGGCATTCTGCTGGGCGGCATGATGTGCGTGGACCTGGGCGGGCCGATCAACAAAGCGGCGTATGCGTTTTCCGTCGGCTTGCTGGCCGCCCACAGCGGCGCGCCGATGGCCGCGACCATGGCCGCCGGCATGGTGCCGCCCATCGGCATGGGCATCGCCACGTTCCTGGCGCGGCGCAAATTCGCCCAGACCGAACGCGAAGCCGGCAAAGCCGCGATGATCCTCGGGATGTGCTTTATCTCTGAAGGCGCGATCCCCTTCGCCGCCAAAGACCCGCTACGTGTAATCCCGGCAAGCATCGCCGGCGGTGCGTTGACCGGCGCGCTGTCGATGTACTTCGGCTGCGTACTGGCCGCGCCCCACGGTGGTTTGTTCGTGCTGGTGATTCCGAATGCCATCAATCATGCGTTGCTGTATCTGCTGGCGATCGTTGCGGGCAGCCTGCTGACCGGGGTGGTGTATGCGCTGATCAAACGGGCGGAAGTGGTGGAGCTGAGCGTCGCGCCGGCCAACGCCTGACACGGTCTGGCAGGGCCCGAAATTGTGGGGAGGCAAGCCTCTCCCACAGAGTGTCACACCCGCTTCATCCCCGCGTGGTTAAGTGCCTCTTTTGAGACTCAAGAGGGCACCTGCATGAGCCACTTCGATCTGGGCCGTCGCCGCGTGATGCAAGCCGTCGGCGCCGGTCTGTTATTGCCGGGCCTGGCGCCGGCGGTGATCGCGTCGGTCAAGGACCGGCCGCAACTTACCGATGGGGTGCAGTCCGGCGATCTACTGGGCGACCGCGCGATGATCTGGAGCCGCAGCGACCGGCCCGCGCGGATGGTGGTGGAATGGGACACCCGCAGCGTGTTCAGCAGCCCGCGCCGTTTTGTTTCGCCGCTGGCCGACAACCGCACGGACTTCACCGCCCGCGTTGAACTGACCGGGTTGCCTGCCGACCAGGCGGTTTTCTATCGCGTGCATTTCGAAGACGCCCAGAGCGGCGTGGCCAGCGAGCCCTGGTTCGGCCACCTGCGCAGCGTGCCGCAACAGCGCCGCGACATTCGCTTTGTATGGAGCGGCGACACCGTCGGCCAAGGCTTCGGCATCAACCCGGACATCGGCGGCATGCGCATCTACGAAGCCATGCGCTTGCGTCTGCCGGACTTCTTTATCCACAGCGGCGACACCATCTACGCCGACGGCCCGGTGCCGGCGCAACTGGCCACTGAAGGCGGGCGTATCTGGCGCAATATCACCACCGAGGCCAAGAGCAAAGTCGCCGAGACCCTGGACGAATACCGTGGCAACTACCGCTACAACCTCATGGATGAAAACGTGCGCCGCTTCAACGCCGAAGTACCGCAGATCTGGCAGTGGGACGACCACGAAGTGATCAACAACTGGTCGCCGAGCAAGCAATTGGACGAGCGCTACCAGACCCGCGACATCAACACGCTGGTGGGCCGCGCGCGCCAGGCCTGGCTGGAATATTCGCCGATGCGCCGCCAAAGCGCCGACGGCGGCGGGCGCATCTATCGCAAGCTCAGTTATGGCCCGCTGCTGGATGTATTCGTGCTCGATATGCGCAGCTACCGTGGCCCCAACGATGACAACCTGGGGGCGGCCAAGCCGTTTCTGGGGCGAGAGCAATTGGACTGGCTCAAGAGCGAACTCAAGGGCTCCAAGGCGCAATGGAAAGTCATCGCCGCCGACATGCCCATCGGCCTGGGCGTGCCCGACGGTGAAGTCAGCCCCGGCGTGCCGCGTTGGGAGGCCATCGCCAACGGTGAGCCGGGCCCGGCCCAGGGCCGCGAGCTGGAAATCGCCGAACTGCTGGCGTTCCTGCGTGCACAGCAGGTACGCAACCATGTGTGGCTGACGGCAGACGTGCACTACTGCGCGGCGCATCACTACCACCCGGATCGCGCGGCGTTCCAGGATTTCGAGCCGTTCTGGGAGTTTGTAGCCGGGCCGTTGAACGCTGGCAGCTTCGGGCCCAATCCGCTGGATAAAACCTTTGGGCCTGAAGTGGTGTTCGAAAAAGCGCCACCGGCACAGAACACTTCGCCGTTTGCCGGGTTTCAGTTTTTTGGCGAGGTGAATATTGATGGCCAGACGGGAGAGTTGACGGTGATCCTGCGCGACTTGGATGGAGTCTCAGTATTCGAACAGAAGTTGCAACCCACCTGACTTGAAATGCAGTCCCACTGTGGGAGGAGGCTTGCCCCCGATGGCGGTGTGACAGTTAATTTGAAGTGCGCCCCAAAAGTTGGACAGTAATTGTCTAGGCTACAGCGGAACGGGCTCTGTACTCTACAGGGCTCAGTC
>NZ_JBHGZU010000138.1:0-240 GCF_042610415.1 Pseudomonas sp. MD330_10 | reverse complement strand
CCAACAAGGCCAACTGCTCAGCCACTATCACTACGACGACCAACAGCGCCTGCACGCCCACGCCGTCACCCACCAGAGCCACCCGCTGCTGCAGCGCCAATACGACTACGACCGAGCCGGCAACCTCACCCGGCTGCTCGACACCCGCAAAGGCGAACACCACTACCGCTACGACCCGCTGCAACGCCTGACCCGCGCCGACCATTCCCACGACGTGCAGGAACGTTTCGCCCACAACCC
>NZ_JBHGZU010000137.1:0-241 GCF_042610415.1 Pseudomonas sp. MD330_10 | reverse complement strand
ACTGATGATTTGCGCATTGAACGCCACGCCGTGAATCGGCCCGCCATCTCGGTTGCCGGCGGCAATACCGCAGACGTGGGAGCCGAGGTTGCCCAGTTTGCCGTTGGAGCCCAGGGACGGTCTGCCGTCATAGCGAAACGCGTCGCCGGCTTTGACCGGACAATAAGGGTCGGAGAATAGGCGAATGCCCTCGGTGACAATCGACACCACATAGCCGCGGCTGGCGACCTCCGGGTGCTGG
>NZ_JBHGZU010000136.1:0-241 GCF_042610415.1 Pseudomonas sp. MD330_10 | reverse complement strand
CGCGTGCCACAGGGCCAGGGCGATCAAGGCCGACAGCGCTACCAGTGCTTGGGGGAAAAAGCGCAGCAGCAGGCTGAACAGATCGTCCACATCACCGTAGGCCAACAGAGTCACGGCCGTGCCCTGTGTCAGGTACCACAGCAACCAGGCAATGTCGTGCTTACCGATAATTGCGGTTTTCCACACGTCGCTGTCGGTGATCACAGTCACACCACCCAGGCCGAGGTCGAGATGCATCAGA
>NZ_JBHGZU010000135.1:0-241 GCF_042610415.1 Pseudomonas sp. MD330_10 | reverse complement strand
ATGTTGATGTGGTAGCCGTTCCAGTTGATGGCGGTGTTTTTCGCCAGGAAGGTAATACCGCGCTCTTATTCCTGGTCGTTGGAGACCATCACGCGCTCGTCGTTGAGCTCGTTGCGCACCAGGGTGCCGGATTGACGCAGGAGTTTGTCTAACAGGGTGGTCTTACCATGGTCAAAGTGAGCAATGATGGCGATGTTACGTATATTTTCGATCACTTGTGTATCTCGATCAGAGGATTCGG
>NZ_JBHGZU010000134.1:0-241 GCF_042610415.1 Pseudomonas sp. MD330_10 | reverse complement strand
ATCTCCCCGGAAGAACGCATGGCCGCGGTGACCATGGTGCTGGCGCATTTCCGTCCGGCCTCGTGCGTGTCGTTCTGCTTTACCAAGCAGCAAGTGCAGGAAACCGTCGACCACCTGACGGCCTAGGGCATCTCCGCCGTCGGCCTGCACGGCGTCCTGGAACAGCGCGACCGCGATCAGGTACTGGCGATGTTCGCCAACCGCAGCACGTCGGTGCTGGTGGCCACCGACGTGGCCGCCC
>NZ_JBHGZU010000133.1:0-241 GCF_042610415.1 Pseudomonas sp. MD330_10 | reverse complement strand
CAGCAATGACCAGGCTGAGCAGGATGGCCGGGTGGCCGCCCACTACAGGCATGGGTGCCAGGAGGGTGAGGGTTTGTACGACAACGGTCAGAACCAACAGCGCGCTGACCAGGTTTTGCAGATGATGACGAGTGCCCTTGTTCCAGTAAGGGACCACGGGTGCCAACGTCAGGTTAAGAAGGCCGAACAGAGCCAGGTACAGCGCGTCGTGTTGTTGCAGGTACGGCAGGCTCTCTGGTTG
>NZ_JBHGZU010000132.1:0-241 GCF_042610415.1 Pseudomonas sp. MD330_10 | reverse complement strand
CGGGCGACCGGGTCAATAACGGCTACATTACGGTGAGCGGCAACGGCGCGTGGGGGCTGGACCTGTATCAGGCGAATATCGCGGGCAACGTAAACAACACCGGCAAGATCAGTGTGACTGGCCAAAACGCCAACGGCATGATGATCACCTCGACTCAGGCGCGCATCAAGAACTCGGGCACGATCACCGCTCGCGGCCTCGATTCAGCGGGCATCGAGATCGAGAACGCGCGCTTCACCGG
>NZ_JBHGZU010000131.1:0-242 GCF_042610415.1 Pseudomonas sp. MD330_10 | reverse complement strand
GGCCGTATTCGTGGTTTGGCCGCATCAATGAGTTGCTGTTGGGCACCAACTACAGCCTCGGAGAAACCGAGCAGCGCAACGCCTTGTTAACCACGCCGCTCAACGTGCCGGTGAATGTATATCGCTGGGACCCGAGCAGTGTGCACAAACCCGGGATCGGCGACTACAAATCGCCCGGTTCCTCGACGACCTCCTCCAAGGGCTTCTTCGCGCTGTCCCGCTTCTTACTGCTCGATCCGCTG
>NZ_JBHGZU010000130.1:0-242 GCF_042610415.1 Pseudomonas sp. MD330_10 | reverse complement strand
AACGAATGATCTGCACGCCTTGCTTGCGCAGGTCCACCAGAGTCGGCACAACTTTGGAAGACACCGAGCCGTTACCCGTACCGGCATGGATGATGGCATTCGCGCCAGCTTGGGCCAGGGCCTTGTAAGCAGTGTCGCTCACGTTGCCGTAGCCGTAGGCAATTTACACATCGGGCAGGCTCTTGATGGTTTTGATGTCGAACTCGGAGTCCATGGTGTGGAGCTTGGCCGGCAGGCGGAAC
>NZ_JBHGZU010000129.1:0-243 GCF_042610415.1 Pseudomonas sp. MD330_10 | reverse complement strand
CCGACGATCTTGCTCGCATAGATCTTGAGGTCGGCGATCTGCTTCAGGCGCGCTACACAGGTGAGCACCTAGTGGGTGACGACCAGAGGTAGGAATGTCAGCTTGACCCCACTATTGAGCACGATTTCCGCGGCGACAGGGTCGGAGAACAGGTTGAACTCCGCGACCTGCGTGATATTGACGCCGTTCAAGTGCGCACCGCCCATCACCACAACTTCCTTGATGACTTGAGTGATTTCCGGG
>NZ_JBHGZU010000012.1:0-132023 GCF_042610415.1 Pseudomonas sp. MD330_10 | reverse complement strand
CGCTGCTGTCAACACCTCTTTTTCTCCGCTTTCGATCGAGAAGATCGAAACGTTAATAGAGCCAAACAACACTGCTCTACCAACTCCTTCTGGGCTTCGATGAACTGAAGCGATCCGCTGTCGAATCTTGCGTAACCCTTTGTTTACCAAGGAGTTTTCCGTTTCGACTGCGCCGGAAGTGGGGGGAATTATAGACAGATATAATTCGCCGTCAACACTTAATTTCAGGATTAGTCCGATTTGAGCGTAATACGCGCAAATGCCTTCTTGCCAGCCTGGCAAACATGGGTCGCACCCAGCTGATATATAAAGGAGCGATCCACAACCTCACCATCAACTCGCACACCACCCGACCCCAAAAGATCACGCGCAACCGCCGAGTTCTTCACCAAGCCTGCCTTATTAAGGACAGCCGCGATTGGCATTGCCTCAGTCGCAGTCAGCTCGACCTCCGGCAGGTCGTCAGGCAACTCGCCCTCCTTCATACGATTGCCCGCAGCACGATGAGCACTGGCAGCAGCCTCCTCACCATGAAAGCGCGCAACGATCTCTTCGGCCAGCTTGATTTTCACGTCACGAGGGTTGGCCCCTGCTTCAACCTCAGCACGCAGTGCATTAATCTCATCCATCGAGCGGAAGCTCAACAGTTCGAAGTAGCGCCACATCAACGCATCAGGAATCGACACAAGCTTTCCGTACATCACACCCGGTGCTTCCTGGATGCCCACGTAATTGCCCAAGGACTTGGACATCTTCTTAACACCATCCAATCCCTCCAATAGAGGCATGGTCAGAATGCACTGAGCCTCCTGCCCATAAGCGCGCTGCAGCTCGCGCCCCATCAGGAGATTGAACTTCTGATCCGTACCACCCAGCTCAACGTCCGCGCGCAACGCTACCGAGTCGTACCCCTGAACCAGCGGATAGAGGAACTCGTGGATCGCGATCGGCTGATTGGTGGAGTAGCGCTTGTCGAAATCATCGCGCTCCAGCATGCGTGCCACGGTGTACTGGGAGGTCAGACGGATAAAGTCTGCCGGCCCCATCTGATCCATCCAAGTGGAGTTGAAGGCCACTTCGGTCTTGGCTGGGTCGAGAATCTTGAACACTTGGGTTTTGTAGGTCTCGGCATTGTCGAGAACCTGCTCGCGCGTCAACGGAGGGCGCGTCGCGCTCTTGCCACTGGGATCACCAATCATCCCGGTAAAATCACCTATAAGGAAGATCACCTGGTGCCCCAGCTCTTGGAACTGACGTAGCTTATTAATAAGCACGGTGTGCCCTAGGTGCAGATCAGGCGCCGTCGGATCAAAGCCGGCCTTGATACGCAGGGGCTGGCCGCGCTTGAGCTTTTCAATCAGCTCAGCTTCGACCAACAGTTCTTCCGCACCACGTTTTATCAGCGCTAGCTGCTCTTCAACCGACTTCATAACAGACCCGCAAGGCTCAGATTCAAAAGGGAACCAACCATACAAGATCAGGGACTAATTACAAGTTTTGCCCTGCGAACGGACACCGTTCAGCAAGCCCAGCGTTCGCGAGCTTGCGCCACAGATGATTTGGTTATATTTTATACAGTTATTTCATCTTCATCATGTCATTCATCTTTTCCATTTCATCTTTTCAAAGTCAAAATTACTTATGACCACTGAACCGTCTAAAGCGCCGCCGCTTTACCCGAAGACCCACCTGCTCGCCGCAAGTGGTATCGCCGCTCTTCTCAGCCTGGCACTCCTGGTATTCCCTTCCAGTGACGTGGAAGCCAAACGGACGTCTCTGAGCCTTGACTTGGAGACTCCGGCTGAACAACTGACACAAGATCAAGACGCTTCTGACGTTCAACAAGCCACAAATGCTCCCGTCGAATCACCCTTCGCTCAGATAGAAAGCTCTCCCGAGGACACTCAGCAAGCCGCTCAGAGCCAGCCCACGCCGGCTGCAACCCCTGCGAAAAACCCGCAACACCGCGAAGTGATCGTGTCTAAAGGTGACACGCTGTCTACCTTGTTCGAAAAGGTTGGCCTCCCGGCCGCATCCGTAACCGAAGTGCTTGCCAGCGATAAGCAAGCCAAGCAATTCACCCAGCTCAAACGTGGCCAGAAGCTTGAATTCGAACTGACCCCAGATGGCCAACTGAGCAACCTGCACACCAATCTCAGCGACCTGGAAAGCATTACGCTGACCAAGGGCGCCAAAGGCTATGCCTTCAATCGCATCACCACCAAGCCAGTGATGCGCTCCGCCTATGTTCACGGCGTGATCAACAGCTCGCTTTCGCAATCCGCCGCCCGCGCCGGCTTGTCACACAACATGACCATGGATATGGCCAACGTGTTTGGCTACGACATCGACTTCGCCCAGGACATCCGCCAGGGTGATGAATTCGACGTGATCTACGAGCAGAAAGTCGCCAACGGCAAAGTGGTCGGCACCGGCAACATTCTTTCCGCGCGCTTCACCAATCGCGGCAAAACCTACACCGCTGTGCGCTACACCAACAAACAAGGCAACACCAGCTACTACACCGCTGATGGCAACAGCATGCGCAAGGCCTTCATCCGTACCCCGGTAGACTTCGCGCGCATCAGCTCGCGCTTCTCCATGGGTCGTAAACATCCGATCCTGAACAAGATCCGCGCCCACAAAGGTGTCGACTATGCTGCCCCGCGCGGCACGCCGATCAAGGCTGCCGGCGATGGCAAGGTCTTGCTGGCCGGCCGTCGAGGCGGTTATGGCAACACCGTGATCATCCAGCACGGCAACACTTACCGCACGCTATATGGCCACATGCAAGGGTTCGCCAAAGGCGTGACGACTGGCGGCACCGTGAAGCAAGGCCAGGTGATCGGCTATATCGGCACCACCGGCCTATCCACTGGTCCGCACTTGCATTATGAATTCCAGGTCAACGGCGTTCACGTCGACCCACTGGGCCAGAAGCTGCCGATGGCCGACCCCATCGCCAAGGCCGAGCGCGCACGCTTCATGCAACAGAGCCAACCGCTGATGGCGCGCATGGATCAGGAGCGCTCTACCCTGCTGGCATCGGCGAAGCGCTAAGCGATGCCGCGCTATATTGGAGTGATGTCCGGAACCAGCCTGGATGGCCTGGACATCGCGCTGATCGAACAAGACTCGGCGATCAAGTTGATCGCCACTCACTACATCCCGATGCCAGATACGCTGCGCGCTGACCTCCTGAGCCTGTGCGCCAGCGGCCCAGACGAAATTGCCCGCTCGGCCATCGCCCAACAACACTGGGTAGCGCTCGCTGCCCAAGGCATTCATGCCTTGCTGGAGCAGCAGGCGCTCAAACCGACGGACATTCGCGCGATCGGCAGCCACGGCCAGACAATTCGCCACGAGCCTTCCCGCGGCTTTACGGTCCAGATCGGCAACCCAGCACTGCTCACTGAATTGACCGGAATCACCGTCGTCAGCGACTTCCGCAGCCGCGATGTGGCTGCGGGTGGCCAAGGCGCGCCGCTGGTACCGGCCTTCCATGAGGCACTGTTTGGCGAGCGCACTGGCAATCGCGCGGTGTTGAATGTGGGCGGGTTCAGCAACCTCAGCCTGATCGAGACCGACAAGCCCGTCGCGGGCTTCGACTGCGGACCAGGCAACGTACTGCTGGATGCGTGGATTCATTGGCAACGGGGCGAACACTTTGACCGTGATGGTCAGTGGGCCGCCAGCGGGAACGTTGAGCAGCAGTTGCTCAGCACACTGCTCAGCGATCCATTCTTCTTGACCAAGGGTCCGAAAAGCACCGGCCGTGAAGTATTCAATCTGGATTGGCTGCAACAACACCTTGCCCGCCTACCGACGTTCGCTCCCCAAGATGTCCAGGCAACCTTGCTGGAATTTACGTCGCTGACCATCGTCGAGTCTCTGCGAGCAGCACAAAGCCACACTGAAACCCTACTGGTCTGTGGCGGTGGCGCCCATAACACCACACTGATGAACCGCCTGGCCGATCTACTGCCCTCCACTCACGTCAGCACAACCGCTCCATACGGCGTTGACCCGGATTGGGTAGAAGCCATGGCATTTGCGTGGCTGGCACACTGCTGCCTGGAAGGTATCCCCGCTAACCGCCCAAGCGTCACCGGCGCGCGCGGGCTGAGAATACTCGGCGCGATCTATCCCGCCTGAACCCCAGACAGCAAAACGCCGCTTGGCCGATCAAAGCCAAGCGGCGTTTTTGTATGCGCTATCGATTAGATCGAGAACGAAGACCCGCAACCACAGGTGGTGGTGGCATTAGGGTTTTTGATCACAAAACGCGACCCTTCCAGACCTTCCTGATAGTCCACCTCAGCGCCAGCCAGGTACTGGAAGCTCATCGGATCGACGACCAGGCTTACACCCTCGCGCTCAACGATGGTGTCGTCATCGGCCACTTCCTCATCGAAGGTAAAACCGTATTGAAACCCTGAACAACCGCCGCCCGTAACGAATACGCGCAGCTTCAAGCGATCATTACCCTCTTCATCGACCAGGCTCTTCACCTTGTGCGCAGCACCGTGGGTGAATTGCAAAGCCGTGGGGGTGAAGGATTCAACGCTCATGCTGATAATCTCCCGGCGTCGCGCCGCCATATGCGTAATGGCGGGCATTATCCGCTTCTCCTAGAAAAGCGGTCAACTATTGTTACGGTATATCAATCTGCTCGGCAGGGCTTAAAAACACAAAAGGCCCGATCAACGGGCCTTTTGCAAAGCAACAGACGTCCTTACGGCAACATGCCCGCATGGGACAAGCCCAGCTTCTCATCTAGGCCAAACAGGATGTTCATGTTCTGTACTGCCTGGCCTGACGCGCCTTTGACCAAGTTATCAATCACCGACAGCACCACGACCAAGTCACCGTCCTGCGGGCGATGCACGGCGATCCGGCACACATTGGCACCACGTACGCTGCGGGTTTCCGGATGGCTGCCGGCTGGCATTACGTCGACGAACGGCTCATTGGCATAGCGTTTTTCAAACAGTGCCTGCAGGTCTACCGAACGATCGGTCACGGTCGCGTAGAGCGTGGAGTGGATACCACGGATCATGGGGGTCAAGTGCGGCACGAAGGTCAGCCCAACGTCCTTACCGGCAGCGCGACGCAGACCCTGACGGATTTCCGGCAAGTGACGATGCCCTTTTACCGCGTAGGCCTTCATGCTTTCCGACGTCTCGGAGTACAAAGAACCCACCGCGGCGCCGCGCCCGGCGCCACTGACACCTGATTTGCAATCAGCGATCAGGCGCGACGCATCCGCCAGGCCGGCTTCGAGCAACGGCAGGAACCCCAACTGAGTTGCGGTTGGATAGCAACCCGGCACGGCGATCAGACGCGCCTGCTTGATCTGCTCACGATTGACTTCCGGCAGACCGTATACCGCCTCTTCCAACAACTGCGGTGCGCCGTGAGGCTGACCGTACCACTTGGCCCATTCGTCGGCGTCCTGCAGACGGAAGTCCGCCGACAGATCGATGACCTTGGTCCCGGCAGCCAGCAACTCGCCGGCCAGTGCATGGGCGACGCCATGGGGTGTGGCGAAGAAAACCACATCGCAGGCGCCTAAGGTTTGGGTGTCCGGGACGCTGAACGCCAGGCCGTCGTAATGGCCGCGCAGGTTCGGGTACATATCCGCCACAGCCAGGCCCGCCTCGGATCGGGAGGTGATGACCACCACCTCAGCTTGCGGATGCTGAGCCAACAGACGCAGCAATTCGACACCGGTGTAACCCGTGCCGCCGACGATACCGACCTTGACCATAAACCTGCCCTCAACGAACCCACTGGAAAGCCGTCGATAATAGGGGCCGCATCGATCTGCGACAACCGCCAACGTGACGTATGGACGCATCTGCCACTACTATCCTCGCTACCGTGAACCTGGGAATAACTAAAAATGCTCTATCTATGGGTCAAAGCCTTCCACATCGTCAGCATCGTCTGCTGGTTTGCAGCGCTGTTCTACCTGCCACGCCTGTTCGTCTACCACGCTCAAAGCGAGGACACCATCAGCAAGGAACGCTTCAGCATCATGGAGCGCAAGCTGTACCGCGGTATCATGAATCCGGCGATGCTTGCCAGCCTTGTCTTCGGCATCTGGCTGATTGCGCTGAACCCCGGCATCTTCAGCACGGGCGGCTGGATTCACGCCAAGCTGACCCTGGTCGTGCTGCTGATCGGTTACCACCATATGTGCGGCGCTCAGGTAAAACGTTTTGCCCGTGGCGAAAACACCCGCAGCCATGTCTTTTATCGCTGGTTCAATGAAGTTCCAGTTCTGATATTGCTGGCTGTCGTAATTTTGGTGGTGGTCAAACCGTTCTAACGTCAATCAATCGGGGTACATCCAATGTCGCTGCCCGCTCTGCTCGAACAACGTCTGCGCCTACCCGTGGTGGCTGCGCCGATGTTTCTGATTTCCAACCCACAGCTGGTCCTGGCGTGTTGCCGCAACGGGATCGTCGGCAGCTTTCCGGCGCTCAACCAGCGTGAAAGCAGCGGTTTCAAAGCCTGGCTGAAAGAAATCGAAGCGGGTCTGGCGCAGTTGGATAGCCCCGCGCCCTATGCCGTCAACCTGATCGTGCATGGCAGCAACCCACGCCTTGAGGCCGACTTAGCGATCTGCGTCGCGCACAAAGTGCCGATCGTCATCACCAGCCTCGGCGCGGTCAAAGAGGTGGTGGACGCGGTGCACAGCTACGGCGGCCTGGTGTTTCATGACGTCACTACCCGGCGGCACGCCGAAAAAGCCGCCGAAGCCGGCGTGGATGGCCTGATCGCCGTGGCCGCCGGCGCCGGTGGTCATGCCGGGACCTGGAGCCCGTTCGCGCTGATCGCCGAGATCCGTCAATTCTTCGATAAAACCGTACTGCTGGCAGGCTGCCTCAACCACGGGCATGAGATTCTCGCTGCTCAAATCATGGGCGCAGACCTGGCCTATCTGGGCACCCGTTTTATCGGCACCACCGAAAGCCACGCTCCGGATGCGTATAAAGAGATGCTGCTCACATCGCGCGCCGCTGACATCGTGCACACTCCCGCTGTCTCCGGCGTGCCTGCAAGCTTTATGCGCCAGAGCCTGGAAAACGCCGGTTTCGACTTAAATGCGTTGCAAGGCAAAGGTGAAGTCAACTTTGGCTCCAAGCTCAAACCGTTGAACGACGAAGCCAAGGCCTGGAAGACTGTTTGGTCCGCCGGCCAAGGTGTCGGTGAGATTGATGATTTACCCAGCGTCGATGAACTCGTTGCCCGCCTGAATGCCGAATACCGCGAGGCGCAAACACAGGCGACACAGTTACACTGGCCACGCTGAACAACCCTGCAAGGCCCGCGAATTGGCACGGGCCTGCACTCCCCTAATGTTTGAATGACAAGGATGCCCGCATGAGCGACAACCGTTTCAAGATTGTGTTTGATGGAGCCTTGCTCCCGGGTGTCGAAAGCACCACGGCCAAGCTGAACCTGGCCGAATTGTTCAAAAGTGACGTAGAGGCCATCGAAAAACTCTTCACCGGCCGCACCGTCGCGCTCAAACGCGACCTGTCCCGGCCAGACGCCGAAACCTACCTGACCGCGCTGAAAAACGCCGGGGTCGATGCACGCATCGAAGCCGAGCAGCCGGTGGCCTTCAGTCTCGCCGAAACCCACGAAACGGATTCCGGCTCCACCGATTTCTCCAGCCCCGCCGCATCACCGTACGCGCCGCCACGGGCTGCCGTGGGTGACAACCTGCCGGAATATGCCACCCTCAAAGTGTTCACCATCAATGGGCGCATCGGTCGCCTGCGGTACCTGGCATGGACGCTGGTACTTACCGTCGCAATGCTTGTGGCAGCCGGCATCCTGAGCACCGTGGGTTTTGCCGTGGCGACTGCCTCGCCGACTATCGCCATCATCCTCGGCTCGCTGCTGGGTTTCGCACTGTTCGTGGCGCTGGTCGTCGTGAGCGTGCAGATCGGCGTGCAGCGCTTGCACGACCTGGGCTGGTCCGGCTGGTTGTATTTGCTTAACCTCGTTCCGCTGGTCAACAGCATTTTCCCGCTGCTACTGCTGGTATTGCCGGGTAACACAGGCGCCAACCAATACGGCGCGCCTCCGCCGCGCAACTCCACCGCGGTCAAAGTCCTGGCTTCGCTGTGGCTGGCGTTTATCCCTTTGATGTTGATCATCGTGGTCGGCCTGGGGATGAACGGCTATCTCGATCAACTCGAAAGCAACGTGGACAGCAGCTACGAAAGCAGCTCCATGACGTACGACGAGGACGCCGACCAGAGCGGTACCGTCGAGGAAGAAGACACGCAAAGTGCTGACGAAGCGGCCGACCCTGTAGACTCTCCAGATCAGTAAAGAAACGCCCCGTGTCGGTGATGCCCCAATCACCGGCACGGGACGTTGCGATGGAGAAACGCATGACCCGTTACGCTCTGATCACCGGTGCCTCCAGTGGCATTGGCCTGGCTTTGGCCGAAGCATTGGCCCGCCGCGGTCGCAGCTTGATTCTGGTGGCCCGCCAGCGTGATCAGTTGGAAAGCATTGCAATCGAATTGACTCAACGCTTTGGCGTAGAGGTGCTGTTTCGCGCCTGTGACCTGGGCGAGCCGCTACGTTTATCCGGGTTTCTGCTGGAGCTTGAAGAAGGCGAGCGGCAGATCGATCTGCTGGTGAACTGCGCCGGCATCGGTACCAGCGGGCCGTTTCTGGCTCAGGACTGGATGACCGAGCAGGATCTGATCGAAGTCAACATCCTAGCCCTGACCCGCATGTGTCATGCCTTGGGGAATGCCATGGCGTTACAGGGCGGCGGGCAGATTCTCAACGTCGCCTCGATTGCGGCTTTTCAGCCAGGCCCGTGGATGAGCAGTTATTACGCCAGCAAGGCGTATGTGCTGCATTTTTCCGAGGGCCTGCGCGAAGAGCTGAAAAGCTGCGGCATCAAGGTCTCGGTGCTGTGCCCGGGGCCGACGCGCACCGCGTTTTTCGGCACGGCAAACATGGACGCCGCCAAGCTCGAACGCAGTGACCAGTTGATGAGCCCGGAGGAAGTGGCGCTCTACACCGTACGCGCGCTGGAAAAGAACAAAGCCATCATTATTCCCGGGCGACGCAACCGCTGGCTGGCATTCAGCCCTCGATTCAGCCCGCGCTGGCTGACCCGCAAGATCGCCGGCGCAATCAATAAGGCCTATTGCCCCCGCTGAGCGCCTGAGTACACTCAACCTGCCTTTTCATCATGGAGAAACCGCTGTGGATACTCTGTTCACCAAGATCATCAACAGAGAAATACCCGCGAAGATCATCTACGAAGATGATCAAGTCCTCGCTTTCCACGACATCGCCCCGCAGGCACCGGTGCATTTTCTGGTGATTCCGAAAAAGCCTATCCGTACGTTGAACGACCTCACCGAGGCCGATAAAGGTCTGGCCGGCCATATCCTGTTCACTGCCCAGCGCCTGGCCCTGGAGCTGGGTTGCGAAGAAGGTTTCCGCGTGGTCATGAATTGCAATGAGATGGGCGGACAAACGGTTTATCACATCCATATGCACGTACTGGGTCAGCGCCAGATGAACTGGCCGCCGGGCTGATCGCCCGATAAGCCGGGGTCAAGTCTCAAGGCTGCGACCCCATGCCCTTGACGCAGCGCAAACGCGCCCCTCTCTCTTGCGGTAAACTGGCCGCCGAGATTCTTCCCGGAGGTCAGCATGACTACCCAACGTCACTACTCGCCGATTGACCGTCTGTTGCTGCAAGCCGATACGGCCATGCGCACGCTGCTGCCCTTCAGCGGCCAACCTTACCGCCCATCGCCCGCCCTGCTGCAGCCCGATGTGCAGATGAACGAGGCCGACACCCGTCACGTCGCCGGTTTGATGCGCATCAACCATACCGGCGAAGTGTGTGCCCAGGCGCTGTATCAGGGGCAGGCCCTGACCGCCAAGCTGCCGCAAGTGCGCGCGGCCATGGAACATGCGGCAGAGGAGGAAATCGACCACCTGGCGTGGTGCGAACAGCGCATCCGTCAACTGGGCAGCCACCCGAGCGTGCTGAACCCGCTGTTCTACGGTTTATCGTTTGGCATCGGCGCCGTGGCGGGCCTGGTCAGCGACAAGGTCAGCCTCGGTTTCGTCGCGGCCACGGAACATCAGGTGTGCAAGCACCTGGACGAGCATCTGGAACAACTGCCCAGTGAAGACGAAAAGTCCCGCGCCATTCTTGAACAGATGCGCGTCGACGAAGAACACCACGCCGAAAGCGCACTGGACGCGGGCGGCTTCCGCTTCCCGGCACCGGTACGCTTCGGCATGAGCCTGCTGGCCAAGGTCATGACCAAAAGCACGTACCGCATCTGACCCAAACGGCAGACGCAAAAAAGGGCGCTTTCAAAGCGCCCTTTTCTTTGGTCGACGGGTTATCAACCCAACTCGACGATTTCGTAATCATGGGTAATGGCCACACCGGCCGCGCCCAACATGATCGACGCCGAGCAGTATTTCTCCGCCGACAATTCGATGGCACGTTTGACCTGAGCCTCTTTCAACCCCCGGCCTTTCACCACGAAGTGCATATGGATCTTGGTGAAGACCTTCGGATCTTCGCTGGCGCGCTCGGCGTCCAGGAAGGCTTCGCAGCTTTCCACGGCCTGACGGGATTTTTTCAGGATGCTGACCACATCGAAATTGCTGCAACCACCTACACCCAGCAGGAGCATTTCCATCGGGCGTACACCCAGGTTACGGCCACCGGCTTCCGGCGGGCCATCCATGACCACCACATGGCCACTGCCCGACTCACCGAGGAACATGGCTTCGCCCGCCCATTGTATGCGTGCCTTCATCGCCCAGACTCCACTGCTTAAAAAGGGCCGCCAGCTTAGCACAGGGGCCGATCACGGCAGTGCATCCCATGAAAGTGAATCGATAACAGGGTTTGCTCGGTAAATTCCCTAATCGAGTCAGAATGTGTCTGTTAAGCTGGCGTCAAATCGATGGCTCATTGCCACACTTTATCCAGCTTGTCTCTGTGCCGATACGCTGCATACAACAACGCCAACCCCTTTGCGACGCCTTTTCGGGATACAACCATGGTTGCCCTTACTCCCATACCCAAGATCAAGAACATCGACAAGTTGCTGATGCACTGCCAACGCCGACGTTATCCGGCCAAGCACAACATCATCTGTGCCGGCGAGCGTTCCGAAACGCTGTTCTTTATCGTCAAGGGCTCCGTCACCATCCTGATCGAGGATGAAGATGGCCGGGAAATGATCATTGCCTACCTCAACACCGGGGACTTTTTCGGCGAACTGGGCCTGTTCGAACAAGCCGGCAAGGAACAGGAACGCAGCGCCTGGGTGCGCGCGAAGGTGGAATGCGACGTGGCGGAGATCAGTTACGCTAAATTCCGCGAACTGGCGCAACACGATCCCGATATTCTTTACGCCCTCAGCGGCCAGATTGCCCAACGCCTGCGCGACACCACGCGCAAGGTCGGCGACTTGGCGTTCTTCGACGTCACCGGGCGCGTGGCCCGTTGCCTGCTGGAGTTGTGCAAGCAGCCGGATGCCATGACCCACCCCGATGGCATGCAAATTAAAGTCACGCGCCAGGAAATCGGGCGCATTGTCGGTTGTTCGAGGGAAATGGTCGGTCGCGTACTCAAGGACTTGGAAGAACGCAACCTGGTGCACGTTAAAGGCAAGACGATGGTGGTGTTCGGCACTCGCTAGACCGGCATAAAGCTGGCCAGCATCTGACGGTACAGCGTATCCAATCGACTAATGGCATCCGGCGCAGGGAACGCCTCATGCAAGGCGATGTGACGGTCGGCACGGACTCGCTGCTCCAGACCGCAGGCTTGGTTGAAGCGATTGACCGCCGCGATCAGTTCTTCGCGATCGTTTTCCAGTAACAACGCCCCATGCACCAACCCTACCGGGCGGCCGCCGCTCTGACGCCACCGTTGGGCGGTGCCGACCATTTTGCGGCCATTGAGGTTGACGTTGTAACGACCGTCGCAGAAGGCACCTTCGATTTCCCCGACGGAGGCGTCGCCGCCCAACTCCATCAACAGATCGCAGATCGGCTGGCACAAACGCTGGTAACCGGTCTCGATGCGATTCTGATCGCCTTCGCTACGTGGCGGTGCATAGACCAGCGCAATGTTGACCGTAGCGCTGGTCTGCGGCACCGGTTCGCCGCCAGTTTCGCGCAAGAGCACCGGCCAACCGGCATCCGCAGACACGCGACTGGCGACATCGAAAGCAGGCAATCTGCTCAAGCGGCGTGGCATCACCAATGCCTGATCGCTGGGCTGCCAGAACAACAACCCAAACGGCTGCTCACCCGCGCAAACGGCGGCCAATAAGGCTTGCTCCGCGGCAAGACCTGCTTCAACACGCATCGACACTGGCTGGATCAACGAGCACCTACCTATCTGAACAAACACAAACCCAAATGTGAGAGGGGGCTTGCCCCCGATAGCGGGATGTCAGTCAAGGATGCTCCCACTGAATCGCCGCCATCGGGGGCAAGCCCCCTCTCCCCACTTTGATCGCGTTTCAAATCAATCGAGAGTGGAACCGCTGACCGGTACACCGCGCTCCGGGAAGAACAAGCGCTGCAACTCCGCCCCTGGATTCTCAGCGCGCATGAACGCCTCGCCGACCAGAAACGAGTACACATTGCTGATTTCCATCAGTTCCACATCAGCGCGGTTGAGGATGCCGCTTTCGGTCACCACCAAACGGTCGCGCGGAATACGCGGCAGCAGGTCGAGGGTGGTTTCCAGGCTGACGTCAAAAGTATGCAGGTTACGGTTGTTGACCCCCACCAGCGGTGTGTCGAGGGTTTTCAACGCACGCTCCAGCTCATCGCCATCGTGCACTTCCACCAGCACATCCAGGCCGACGCTTTTGGCCACGGCAGCCAGTTCGGCCATCTTCACGTCATCCAGCGCGGAAACGATCAACAGCACACAGTCGGCGCCCAAGGCACGGGCTTCGACGATCTGGTACGGGTCGACCATGAAATCCTTGCGGATCACTGGCAACTTGCATGCGGCACGAGCCTGTTGCAGGAACAGGTCGGCGCCTTGGAAGTAGTCGATATCGGTGAGCACGGACAGGCATGTCGCCCCGCCCTTTTCGTAGCTGACGGCGATCTCGGCAGGCACGAAGTGCTCACGGATCACGCCTTTGCTCGGCGAGGCTTTTTTGATCTCGGCGATCACCGCAGGCTGCTTCTTTTTGGCCTGATCGATCAAAGCCTTGGCGAACCCGCGCGGCGCATCCGCAGCTTTCGCTTGGGTCTCCAGTTCAGCCAGGCTGACACGGGCGCGGCGCTCGGCGACTTCTTCTGCCTTGCGGGCCAGGATCTTTTCCAGAACGGTCGGCACGCTCATCCTTCATTCTCCATCTTGAATACGGCAGTGAATGCTCCCAGCTCTTCGAGCTTCTCGCGAGCCAGACCGGTGTGCAGTGCATCGTGGGCCAATTCGACACCTTCCTTAAGACTATAGGCATGGTCTGCTGCGTAAAGTGCCGCGCCAGCATTCAGAACAATCATCTCCGCAGCCTTTTGGCCGTTTTCGGTCTTACGACGCCCCAAAGCATCACGAATCAGTTCCAACGATGCCGCCGGGCTTTCCACCGCCAGGCCGTGCAGGCTCTGGCTCTTCATGCCCAAGTCTTCAGGCTCGACCCAATATTCGGTGACTTGATCATTCTTGAGCTCGGCGACAAAGGTCGGCGCCGCCAGGCTGAACTCGTCCAGGCCATCCTTGGAATGCACCACCAGCACATGCTTGCTGCCCAAGCGCTGCAGCACTTCTGCCAATGGCCGGCACAACGCTTGGCTGAACACCCCAACCACCTGATGCTTTACACCGGCCGGATTCGTAAGCGGGCCGAGCATGTTGAAGAGTGTGCGCAGGCCCAGGTCTTTACGTGGGCCTGCGGCGTGCTTCATCGCACCGTGGTGGGACTGGGCAAACATAAAGCCGATGCCGACGCTGTCGATGCAGCGCGCCACTTGTACCGGGGTCAGGTTCAGGTAGATCCCGGCCGCTTCGAGCAAGTCGGCGCTGCCGCTCTTGCCGGACACCGCACGGTTGCCGTGCTTGGCCACAGTGCAACCCGCCGCCGCCACGACAAAAGACGAAGCCGTCGATACGTTGAAAATATTCGCGCCGTCACCACCGGTGCCGACCACATCCACCACGCCGTCGAGGGTCTTGAGTTCGACCTTGTCCGCCAGCTCGCGCATCACCGACACGGCACCGACGATCTCGTCGATGCTCTCGCTCTTCATGCGCATGGCCATCATAAAGGCGCCGATCTGCGCGTCGGTGCATTGACCGGTCATGATCTCACGCATCACATCGCTCATTTCAGCGGTGCTCAGGTCCAGATGGCCGACGATACGGCTCAGGGCAGTCTTGATATCCATGGAAAGTCCTTAGCGCGTGCCGCCGCTTTGCTTGAGAAAGTTAGCGAACAGCTCGTAGCCCTGCTCGGTGAGGATCGACTCGGGATGGAATTGCACCCCTTCGACATTCAGTGTTTTGTGGCGCAGCCCCATGATCTCGTCGACGGAGCCGTCTTCCAGCTGGGTCCAGGCGGTCAGTTCCAGGCACTCCGGCAAAGTCTCGCGTTTGACTACCAGTGAATGGTAGCGGGTGACCGTCACCGGCAGGTTCAGGCCCTGAAAAACCCCCACATTGTTATGAAACACCGGGCTGGTCTTGCCGTGCATTACCTGGCGCGCGCGCACCACATCACCGCCAAAGGCCTGGCCGATGGACTGGTGCCCCAGGCACACGCCCAGGATCGGCAGCTTGCCGGCGAAATACTTAATCGCTTCGAGGGAAATACCCGCCTCGGTCGGCGTGCAAGGGCCTGGCGAAACCACGATGCGTTCGGGGTTCAGCGCGGCGATTTCAGCCACGGTCAGTTCGTCGTTGCGCACCACCTTGACCTCGGCACCCAGCTCGCCCAGGTACTGCACCACGTTGTAGGTAAAGGAGTCGTAGTTATCAATCATCAGCAACATGGGGAAACCTCAGGAATTGGGGGTCTGTTCGGCCAGCGCCACAGCGCGGAACATTGCGCGGCGCTTGTTCAGGGTTTCTTCCCATTCGAGGGCCGGCACCGAGTCGGCGACGATTCCGCCACCGGCCTGTACATGCAGCTCCCCGTCCTTGATCACTGCGGTGCGGATCGCAATCGCGGTGTCCATGTTGCCGTTCCAGGCGAAATAGCCGACCGCGCCGCCGTACACGCCGCGTTTGACCGGTTCCAACTCGTCGATGATTTCCATCGCACGGATCTTCGGCGCCCCCGATAACGTACCTGCCGGCAGAATCGCCCGCAGTGCGTCCATCGCGGTCAGCCCGGCTTTCAACTCGCCGGTAACGTTGGACACGATGTGCATCACGTTGGAATAGCGCTCGATCACCATCTTCTCGGTGAGTTTGACCGAACCGATTTCCGAGACGCGCCCGGTGTCGTTGCGGCCCAGGTCGATCAGCATCAGGTGCTCGGCGATTTCCTTGTCGTCGCTCAGCAGGTCTTCTTCCAGGGCCAGATCCGCTTCTTCGGTCGCGCCGCGCGGGCGCGTGCCGGCAATCGGGCGCACGGTGATCAGGTTGTCTTCGACGCGCACCAGCACCTCCGGCGAACTGCCCACCACGTGGAAGTCACCGAAGTTGAAGAAGTACATGTACGGCGTCGGGTTGAAGCAGCGCAGCGCGCGATACAGATCGATCGGCGCCGCCTTGAAGTCGATGGACATGCGCTGCGACGGCACTACCTGCATGCAGTCACCGGCGAGGATGTATTCCTTGATGGTATCGACCGCACGCTCGTAGTCATACTGGGTGAAACTGGAGCGGAACACCGGGTCGGCCGCCGGTGGACGGCTGAGGTCCAGGCCGCGACGCGGGGTGATCGGCTGCCGCAGCTTTTCCAGCAGGGCTTCGAGGCTGGCCAGGCCTTGCTCGAACGCGTCCGCCTGGGCCGGGTCGGCGAGGACAATGGCGTGCATCTTGCCGGCGAGGTTATCGAACACCACCACTGCGTCGGAGACCATCAGCAGAATGTCCGGCACGCCCAAAGGATCGGGGTTTGGGCACTTGCCCAGGCGTTGCTCCACATAGCGCACGCAGTCGTAGCCGAAATACCCCACCAGGCCACCGTTGAAACGCGGCAGGCCGGCGATGGTCGGCACGTTATAGCGCGCCTTGAACGCTTCGACGAAGGCCAACGGGTCTTCTACGTCGTGACTTTCGACCTCGACGCCATCGTGGGTAATGCTGATGTGATGGTCGTAAACCCGCAGCACAGTGCGGCACGGCAGGCCGATGATCGAGTAACGGCCCCATTTCTCGCCGCCCTGCACCGACTCCAACAGATAGGAGTTGGGGGCGTCGGCCAGTTTCAGGTAGATCGACAGCGGCGTATCGAAGTCGGCCAGGGTTTCGCAGGCCAGGGGGATGCGGTTATAGCCGGCAGCGGCCAAACGCAGGAATTCTTCACGGATCATGAGGTGCCTCGTGGTGTGAGGGTCTAACAGTCAGGTAGGCAAACGTGCCGCACAGGTGCGGCCAGGATCAGTCAGGCGCGCCAACGCCAGCGGGCCAGGGCCTTGATGACTTTCATCCAGAGTTTGCGAGTGACCACCACGATGGAATTTCCAGAAGGGGACGGATCGATGTCGGGCAACGTTATCTCAGCGCCCGCTCCCAAGCAACCGGGGATTAGCAGTCGCAGGTCATCGATCACCAATGTCGGCGATTCTTCGGCAATCGGCCGACCATGGTTATAGCCGTAACTGAGTGCCACACACTGCACGCCGGCCGCCTTGGCCGCCAGCACGTCATTGCGCGAATCGCCGACGAACAATGACTGGGAGGCTGGGATATTGGCCATTTTCATCACGAAAAACAGCGCCGCTGGGTCGGGTTTTTTCTGTGGCAAGGTATCGCCGCCGATGATCCAGCGGAAATAACGACCGATTTTCATCTGGTCCAACAATGGCGCAACAAAGCGCTCCGGCTTGTTGGTGATCAGGGCCATTTCCACGCCCTGTTTGCTCAACCATTTGAGGGTGTCTCGCACGCCGGGGTAGACCACCGTAAGTTCGTGGCTGCCTTCATAGGCTTCGTTGAACAATTCCAGTGCCCGCTCGGC
Source organism: Pseudomonas sp. MD330_10 (assembly GCF_042610415.1). NCBI lineage: Bacteria > Pseudomonadati > Pseudomonadota > Gammaproteobacteria > Pseudomonadales > Pseudomonadaceae > Pseudomonas > Pseudomonas sp. MD330_10. The sequence goes on along the minus strand of NZ_JBHGZU010000012.1, from coordinate 114,831 downwards.
CTCGACCTCATCGACACCTTCGGCATCGATGTGATTGGCCAGGGCGCGGCGCACGAGCATCTGCGCGCCGTTGCCGACCCATTCGCGCACAGCCTCAATGCCCACCGGCTTGCGCCCCAGTTTGAGCAGCATGTGGTCCACCGCCGCTGCCAGGTCGGGCACCGAATCGATCAACGTACCGTCCAGATCGAACATCACCAGCCGTGGCAATTTGCCGGGGAACAACTGCTCAAAGCCGCTCATGGACGCGCCAGCGCCAGTTCAGCGCGCATCTTGGCGATAACTTCCTGATAGTCCGGGGCATTGAAGATCGCCGAGCCGGCCACAAAGGTGTCAGCGCCGGCAGCGGCGATTTCGCGAATGTTATTGACGTTCACCCCACCGTCGATTTCCAGGCGGATATCACGGCCGGAGGCGTCGATCAGTGCACGGGCTTCGCGCAGCTTGTCGAGGGTGCCAGGGATGAACTTCTGCCCGCCGAAGCCTGGGTTGACGCTCATCAGCAACACCATATCGACCTTGTCCATCACGTACTTGAGCACGTCCAGCGGCGTCGCCGGGTTGAACACCAGGCCAGCCTTGCAGCCGCCTTCGCGGATCAGTTGCAAGGTGCGGTCGACGTGCAGCGAGGCTTCCGGGTGGAAGGTGATGTAAGTGGCGCCGGCTTCAACGAAGTCGCCGATGATGCGATCCACCGGGCTGACCATCAGGTGCGCGTCGATAGGCGCGGTGATGCCGTACTTGCGCAACGCCGCGCAGACCATCGGCCCGATGGTCAGGTTGGGCACATAGTGGTTGTCCATAACATCGAAATGGACGAAGTCGGCGCCGGCGGCCAGTACCTTGTCCACTTCTTCGCCCAGGCGGGCGAAGTCGGCGGAGAGAATCGATGGAGCAATGACGAAGGGCTGCATGACGCACCTTTTCTGAGCTAAATCACGATGGCGCGCATTGTATACCTCATGCTTTGTCCCGCGCACCGTGACCTGGCTCAATGGCTAGTAGGCGGCCCGGTAGATTTTCTCGATGTCAGCCGCGCTGAGCTTGCGCGGGTTGTTGCGCATCAAGCGCTCAATACCTGCCGCCTCCGCAGCCATGGCAGGGATGGCATCTTCGGTTACCCCGAAACTGCGCAGCCCGGAGGGGATCTCCACATCGGCGCACAGGCGCGTCATCGCCTCGACGGCCTGATCGGCGGCAGCGTTGACACTCAAGCCGGCCACATTCACGCCCATGGCCTCGGCGATGTCGCGCATGCGTTCGACACACGCCAATTTATTCCACTGCATCACGTAGGGCAGCAGCAACGAATTACTCACGCCGTGACCGACGTTGTAGCGCCCACCCAGCGGGTACGCCAAGGCATGCACCGCGCCCACGCCGGCGTTACCAAAGGCCATGCCGGCCATCAGGCTGGCGGTGGCCATGTCGTCACGAGCCTTCAGGTCAACCGGATTGGCGTAGGCCTTGGGCAACGCGTTGACGATCAGCTTGATCGCGCCAATGGCCAGGGCATCGGTGATCGGCGAGGCATTGAGCGACAAGTAGGATTCGATCGCGTGCACCAGCGCGTCCACGCCACTGGCGGCGGTGACGCTGCGCGGGCAGGTCAGGGTCATTTGCGGGCTGATCAGTGCGACATCCGGCAATAGGTAATCGCTGACGATGCCTTTTTTCAACTGGGCAGCCTTGTCGGAGAGGATCGCCACATTGGTCACCTCCGAGCCGGTGCCGGCGGTGGTGGGAATCGCGATCAGCGGCGGGCCTTTGCGCGGCACTTGGTCAACACCGAACAAATCCTCCAGCGCGCCGTGGTAACCGGCATAAGCGGCCACGCTCTTGGCAATGTCGATGGCGCTGCCACCGCCCACGCCGATCAAACCGTCGTGCCCGCCGTCGCGGTACGCCTGCATGCAGTCTTCGACAATGGCGATTTCCGGGTCGGGTTTTACGCGGTCGAAAATCTCATAGCTGCGCCCGCCCAAATGCTCCAGAGCCAGGGCCACCGTGCCGGACTGAACCAGTGCGGCATCGGTGACAATCAGTGGGTTATCCACATCCAGGCGCGTCAGCTCGGCGGCCAGTTGCTCGATGGCACCGGCGCCGGTCAGCAGTTTGTGGGCGATCTTGAATGAGGAAGTACTCATGTGCGCGGCCTCTTTTTGATGGATGGGCTGGCACAAGAGTAGCTGACTGAAACAGGTTGTCTTTCATTCAGCGGCTGAATGGTCACAGAACCTATGTGGGAGGAGGCGTGTCCCTTCCCACATAGGTTCTGCGCTGGACTTTACACCTGAGCAGTACGCAGTTTTTCACTGCGCCCGCGCAGCCATTCCAGGGTCAGCAGCAACAATACCGAGAACGCAATCAACAACGTCGCCGCCGCGGCAATGGTGGGGCTGAGGTTTTCGCGGATGCCGCTGAACATCTGGCGCGGCAAGGTCGCTTGCTCGGGGCCGGCGAGGAACAGCGTCACCACCACCTCATCGAACGAAGTGGCGAACGCGAACAGCGCTCCGGAAATTACCCCCGGCGCAATCAGCGGCAACGTCACCCGACGGAATGCGGTCAACGGCGACGCCCCCAGGCTGGCCGCCGCCCGCACCAGGTTATGGTTGAAGCCCTGCAAAGTGGCCGACACGGTGATGATCACGAACGGCACACCCAACACCGCATGCACCACGATCAGCGAGAAGAAGCTATTGCCCAGGCCCAGCGGCGCGAAGAACAGGTAGCTGGCCACGCCGATGATCACCACCGGCACGACCATCGGCGAAATCACCAAAGCCATCACCAGCGCCTTACCGGGGAAGTCGCCGCGGGTCAGGCCGATGGCCGCCAAGGTGCCGAAGACCATGGCCAGCACCGTGGCCGCCGGGGCGACGATGATGCTGTTTTTCAGGGCGCGCATCCACTCCGCCGAGGCGAAGAAATCTTGGTACCAGTGCAGAGAGAAGCCTTGCAGCGGGTACACCAGAAAGCTGCCGCTGTTGAACGACAGGGGGATGATCACCAGCACTGGCAGTATCAGAAACAGCAGGATCAGGCCGCAGAGAATCCGCAAGCTGTAAAACCACACCCGTTCCACCGGTGACATATAAGGGCTCAGCATCGCAAGGTCTCCTTAGCTCAGGCGCAGGCGGCTGGCGCCGACCAGCCGGTTGTAGATCAGGTACAGCAATACGGTCGCCAGCAGCAGCAAGCCGCCCAGTGCCGTGGCCATGCCCCAGTTGATGCTGGTGTTGGTGTAGAAGGCCACGAAGTAGCTGACCATCTGGTCGTTCGGGCTGCCCAGCAGCGCCGGGGTGATGTAGTAACCAATCGCCAGAATGAACACCAGCAGGCAACCGGCGCCGACGCCGGCGTAGGTCTGCGGGAAGTACACGCGCCAGAAACTGGTGAACGGGTGGCAGCCCAGGGAAATCGCCGCGCGCATGTAGGTTGGCGAGATCCCCTTCATCACGCTGTAGATCGGCAGGATCATGAACGGCAGCAGAATGTGCACCATGGAGATGTAGACCCCAGTGCGGTTGAACACCAACTCCAGGGGTTTATCGATCAGCCCCATGCTCAGCAGGGCGCTGTTGATCAGCCCGCCGGATTGCAGCAGCACGATCCACGCCGCCACCCGCACCAGGATCGAGGTCCAGAACGGCAACAGCACCAGAATCATCAACAAGTTACTTTTGCGTGCCGGCAGATTGGCCAGCAGGTACGCCAGCGGGTACGCCAGCAGTAAGCAGATGGCGGTGATCACCAGGCCCATCCAGAACGTACGGGCGAAGATATCCAGGTAGATCGCCTGATCCGGGGTGGCCGGAGCCACTTCGCCGAGGTCATCGATGCGGTGATCCACCGCCGCTAGCAGATAGAACGGCGTAAAGCTGTTGGTGTTGCGCCGGATCGCCTGCCAGTACGCCGGGTCGCCCCAGCGCTCGTCGAGGTTTTCCAACGCCTCTTTATAAGACCCGGGCACTTCGGTAAACGGCAGCGCCCGTGCGGTTTTGGTCAGCAGGCTGCGATAGCCGGCCAGTTCCATGTTCAAGCGTTTGGACAGATCGCCCAGGGTCTGATTTTTGCGCGCTTCGCCCAAATCTTCGCTGAGTGCCTGATACACCGGTTCGCCCGGCAGACCACGCCCATCCCAGGTTTTCACCGCCACCACGGTCCGCGGCAAACCGCCTACCACTTCTGGGTTACCGACGCTTTTGTAGAGCAATGCGACGATTGGCACCAGAAACACCAACAGCAGGAACAGCACCAGCGGCGCAATCAACGCTTGGGCTTTCCAGCGATTGAGCCGCTCGGCACGCGCCAGGCGCTGCTTGAGGGTGGGGCTGTTGACCTCGTTCGAGGGAACGGCGATGGCCATGGCTGACTCCGAATCTTGAAAATGAATGCAATCTTTCACACACAAGAAATCCCTTGCGGGAGGGGGCTTGCCCCCGATGGCAGAGGTTCAGTCAACACATGTATCGACTGGGTCGCCATCATCGGGGGCAAGCCCCCTCCCACAGGGTTATGCGGTGTTACTTCGCAGCCCAGGAGTTGAAACGCTGTTCGAGCTGCTCACCGTTATCAGCCCAGAAGCTCACGTCAATCTGCACCTGGTTGGCGATGTTTTCCGGGGTGGTCGGCATGTCCTTGAGGATGTCCTTGGCCAGCAGCGGTACGGCTTGGGTGTTGGCTGGGCCGTAGGCAATGTTTTCCGAGTAGGTCTTCTGCTGCTGCGGCGCAACCGAGAAGGCGATGAATTTTTTCGCCGCTTCGGCGCGGTCCTTGGCCAGGCCTTTTGGAATGGCCCAGGCGTCGAAGTCGTAGATACCGCCGTTCCACACCACTTTCAGGTTGCTTTCTTTCTGCACGGCGGCGATACGACCGTTGTAGGCCGAGCTCATCACTACGTCACCAGAGGCCAGGTACTGCGGCGGTTGCGCGCCGGCTTCCCACCACTGGATCGACGGTTTGAGTTCATCGAGCTTTTTGAACGCACGGTCCTGGCCATCTTTGCCGGCCAGCACTTTGTAGACGTCTTTGGGTGCGACGCCGTCGGCCATCAATGCAAATTCCAAGGTGTACTTGGCGCCTTTGCGCAGGCCGCGCTTGCCCGGGAATTTCTTGGTGTCCCAGAAATCCGCCCAGCTGGTTGGCGCGGAGGCCAGTTTGTCAGCGTTGTAGGCCAACACCGTCGACCAAACGAAGAAGCCCACGCCGCACGGCTGGATCGCGCCCTTCACGTAGTTCGCGCTGTCGCCGAACAGTTTCGGGTCCAGTGGCTCGAACATGTCTTCGTCGCAACCGCGGGACAGTTCCGGCGACTCCACTTCCACCAGGTCCCAGGACACGCTCTTGGTGTCGACCATGGCTTTGACCTTGGCCATCTCACCGTTGTACTCACCGGCGACGATCTTGCCGTTGCCCGCGCTTTCCCACGGTGCATAGAAGGCCTTGACCTGTGCCGCCTTGTTCGCGCCGCCAAATGACACGACGGTCAGGTCCGGGCCGGCCATGGCGTGCGTTGCGCCCATCAAGCCAATTGCCAGGGCCGAATACTTCAGGGATCTCAACATTGTTGTTCTCTCCACGTGCAGGGTTGGTGAAGCCATGGGGGCGATCAATTCGCCTCTAGAAGTGGGTCGAGTGCGCGAACGTGCTCGACTTGCCAGCCAATCGGTACCACGTCGCCGACTGCCAGGGCTGGGTCCAGCTCGGCGATCGGTTGTTTCACAAAAAAATCGGTCTTGCCGCAGACTTCCAGGCGCACCCGCACGTGGTCGCCCAGGTAGATAAATTCCGCCACACGCCCCGAGAAGCGGTTGACGCAGCTTTCGCTGGAGCCATTGAGGCTGACGCGCTCCGGGCGCACCGACAACGTCACCGGGCCGCCGACCTGGCCGACGTTCACCGCCAGCGCCTCAACCTTCTCGCCCCGCGCCAGCTCCACCACGCAGCGTTCGCCGCTGCGGCTGTGCAGGCGACCGTTGAGACGGTTGTTTTCGCCAATGAAGTTAGCCACGAAGGTGTTCTTCGGCTCTTCATACAGGGTGCGCGGCGCGGCTATCTGCTGGATCTCGCCCTGGTGGAACACCGCAACGCGGTCGGACATGGTCAAGGCTTCGCCCTGGTCGTGGGTCACGTACACCACGGTCACACCGAGGCGCTGGTGTAGGTGCTTGATCTCCATCTGCATGTGTTCGCGCAGTTGTTTGTCGAGGGCGCCGAGGGGTTCGTCCATCAGCACTAGTTGCGGTTCGAACACCAGCGCTCGGGCCAAGGCCACGCGCTGTTGCTGACCGCCGGAGAGCTGCGCCGGGTAGCGCTGGGCGAAGGCGTCGAGCTGGACCATGCTCAGCACGCGTTTGACGCGCTCGCTGATGTCGGTCTTGCTCAAACCGCGCACCGACAGCGGGAACCCCAGGTTCTCGGCGACGGTCATGTGCGGGAACAACGCGTAGTTTTGGAACACCATGCCGATATCGCGCTTATGCGGCGGCACGTTGTTGATAGAGCGCCCGGCCAGCTGGATCTCACCGGCGGTCGGGGTTTCGAAGCCGGCGAGCATCATCAGGCTGGTGGTCTTGCCCGACCCTGAAGGCCCGAGCAAGGTGAGGAACTCGCCCTTGCGGATCTCCAGGTTGAGGTCTTTGACGATCAGGTTCTCGCCGTCGTAGCTCTTCTGCACGCCACGAAAGCTGACCAGCACATCATTTGAATCCACCTCGCTCATACCCGCACCTTTTATTTTGGACTGCTGTGGCACAAGCGTAGTCCAGGGGCGAGGCCCCGGAAATCGGGGGCCAGGAGAGAATCTCATCAGCCGGTTGGAAGGCTGGGGGTAGGGATCGCCCTACACCGATGGCGGGCACTGGACAGTGCGGCGGCAAGAACCCCGCTGCAAGCGACAAGAATGGGTGCGGCGCGGTTTTGCGGGGTGTCGCAAATAGATATGCCGCTACAGAAGCTTGTGTTCCATGGCGTACCGCACCAGCTCGGCCAGGGAGGTGATATTAAGCTTCTGCATCAGGCGCGCCTTGTGGGTGCTGATGGTCTTGCTGCTGAGGGCCAGTTGCTGGGCGATGTCATTGACATTGGCGCCCTGCGCCAGGCGTTCGAACACCGAGAACTCGCGCTCCGAAAGCAATGAATGCAGTGGGCGGGCATCGGTGAGGCCGACTTCGAAGACCATCCGGTCGGCCAGGTCCGGGTCGATATAGCGCCCACCGGCCGCTACCTTGCGAATCGCCGTCAGCAGCAACGCCGGATCACTGTCCTTGGTGGCGTAGCCGGCGGCGCCGACCTTCAAGGCCCGCGCGGCCATCTGCGCTTCGTCATGCATCGACAGCACCAGGATCGCCGGCGGGTTGTTCAATGCCCGAATCCGCGCAATCGCTTCCAGGCCATTGACGCCCGGCATGGAGATGTCCAGCAGCACCACCTCACAGGCGACGTGGCGCAACGTCTCCAATAACTGCTCGCCATTGCTCGCCTCTCCCACCACCTGCAGGTCTTTGGCCAGGCCGATCAATTGCTTGATGCCTTCACGGACGATGGTGTGGTCTTCGGCTACCAGTACACGGATCACAAGGCTTTCCTCTTATTGTCAGGCATCCAATGGCACCGTCACGCTCAGGGTGGTGCCCTCCCCCAGCTCGCTGTGCAGGCTCAGTTGCCCGCCCATGATCAACACCCGCTCGCGCATGCCCACCAGGCCGAACGAGGTCGCACGGCCTTGTGCCTGAACGAAGCCGACGCCGTCGTCGCTGATGGTCAGGCGCAGGTCGGTGCCTTCAATCGCCAGGCTAAGTTCCACAGTATGCGCCTGGGCATGGCGCATCACATTGGTCAGCGCCTCTTGCAAGATACGAAACAGGCCGACGGCCTTTGCGTCGCTCAGGGCCGGCAGGTTATCCGGCACCTGCACCAGGCAAGGAATGTGCGTGCGCGCTTCAAAGCGCCGGGCCTGCCACTCGATGGCCGAGGCAATGCCCGCGTCGAGAATCGGCGGGCGCAGCGCGGTGGCCACGTCGCGCACCAATTGGAAAAGCTGGGCGATCAGGCGCTTCATGCTGTTCAGGCGCTCATGCAGGCCGGGGTCCAACTGCGCGTAGGCCAGCTCGCACATGGAGGTTTCCAGCTTGAGCACGGTGAGCATCTGCCCGAGTTCATCGTGCACTTCACGGGCAATGCGGGCCTTTTCTTCTTCGCGCACGGTTTCCAGGTGGGCCGACAGCTCGCGCAATTGCGCCTCGCTTTGCAGCAAGGCCGCCAGGGTGCGGCGCAGTTCGGTGACGTCGTTGAGGAACACCACCAGGTACTCGGCATCGGCAAAGCGCACAAAACTCAAGGAAACGTTGGCCGGCAGGATGCTGCCATCGGCGCGCAAACAATCGGTGGCGAAATTCTGCGGTCCTTCTTCGCTGGCCCGTGCGCGTTTCCACAGATTGAGCCAGCGGTCCATGTCCAGCGTGGGGTCGAGGTCGACCAGCGGCCGCTCGATCAAAGTGCCGGGGCCATAACCGAGCATGTTTTCGGCCGCACGGTTGGCGTAGCGCACATGACTGTCCCAGTTCACCCAGAGAATGCCGACGGTGCTTTGATCGATGGAAAACTGCGTCAACCGCAGCGCCTGGGCACCGGCCGCACGGGCGGCGCTTTCTTCGCGGGCGGCCAGCAGGTCGTGTTCCAGTTGGCGTTGGTGGCGACGCTGCCAGAACACCACCGCCAGGCTGGCGAGCAGCAGCAGGCACAGCAACAGGCTCAGGTTCTGCCATAGCCCCGGGGACTGCGTTAGCCGGGGATATTGGGGTTGCAGCCAGCGGTTGTGCAGTTGGTCCAGGTCACGGGCGGGAATGGCACGCAGCGCGCTTTCCATGATGCCGGCCAGTTCCGGCCATTCGCGGCGGGTGGCTACACGCAAGAGTTGCGGTAGGCCGATATCCCCCACCACCGCCAGCCCGGCGAATTCCGCTTCGGCGGAAAGACGACTCAGTTGCGCTTCATCCACTACGGCATAGCGGGCCTGTTGGCTGACCAGCAATTGCAGGGCCTGGCGCTCCATGGGCACGCCTTGCAGATTGAGATTGGGGTATGTGCTGCTCAGGTAATCGGCCACGGCACTGGGCATGCGCACCGCAACGCGGGATTGATCATCGAGTTTTTCCAGCTCCACGGCAGCGCCGCCCTCACGGATGCCCACCACACGCTGAGGCACGCGCATATAGGGGTCGGTGAACAACCACAGGCGCAGACCGGCCGGGGTTTGCTGCAGGCCGGGAGCCATGTCTACCTCGCCCTCGCGTACGGCCTCTTCCAACTGCTCCTGAGTGGGAAAGTTGCGCCACGTCAGTTCGATATTCAGCGCCTTGGCCAGCCACTGCATCAATTCGACATTGGCCCCCGACAAACGCTGTAGGCGCCGATCGTACTGCGCGTAAGGCGCTTGCAACACTACGCCGACCCGCAGCTCCGGATGCTCGGTCAGCCATTGGCGCTGCTGCGCAGTGAGTTGCGCCTGCGGTACGCCAGGCGCGGGGGCGGCGTTTGCCATCAAGGCAACGCACAAACAGCCGATAAGCAGCAGACAGCGAAAACCCATGATCCACGTCTCACATCACTGACAAATACTGACCAACCCATTAGGCTGCTGGAATCACTTCTGGCCGGGAATTAACGATGCCCTTTCATCACCGTTCGGCACTGCCAGCATTGTGCCTGTCGCTGCTCTTTACCAGTGCCTTTTCTGTACAGGCCGCTGACGCTCCCGCGCCAGAAGCCGAAAAACCCGTAGCGCGCCAGCCCCTGCCGGAACGCAGCCAGGCTGAAGCCAGCGCCCTAGAACGCACAATCCCACAGCAGGAGCAGCAGCAATTGCAGGCTGGTAGCGATTCCTTCCTGGCCCTGTGGAAACCCGCCAACAGCGCCGAGCCCGAGGGCGTGGTGATTATCGTACCGGGCGCCGGGGAAAATGCTGACTGGCCGCAAGCAATCGGCCCTTTACGCCGCAAATTGCCGGATGCCGACTGGGGCAGCCTGAGCCTGTCGTTGCCGGATGTGAGCGTAGACACCCTGCCGCCGCGCGTTATGGAAGCGCCCAAAGCCACGGTCGACACCAGCAGCAAAGAAGCCAGCACCGCGGATAAACCCATCGAACAAGCCGCCAGCGCCGAAGCCGAGGGCACCGACCCGTCGGTGGTTCCGGGCGCCGACGAGCAGGATAAGACCGATGCCTCGCGCATTTTTGATCGCATCGACGCCGCCGTGGCCTTCGCCCAAACCCAGAGTGCGCGCAGTGTAGTGCTGCTCGGCCATGGCACCGGAGCTTGGTGGGCGGCGCGCTACTTGACCGAGAAGCAACCGTCCCAGGTGCAGAAATTCGTCATGGTCGACGCCAAGACACCCAATGGCCGTCAGCCGGACGTGCAGCAACTGGCCCCTGGCCTGAAAATGCCGACTGCCGACGTTTTCTATCAAGACAACACGCAGTCCAGCAAAAACGCCATGGCTCGCCTGCAGGCGGCCAAGCGGTTGAAGAATGACGGCTATAAACAGGTGTCGCTCAAGACCCTGCCCGGCAACAGCGCCGCCGAGCAGGAACAGCTTTATCGCAGGATCAGAGGCTGGTTGAGCCCCCAAACAACACAAAACTGAAGTGGGAGGGGGCAAGCCCCCTCCCATATTTTGATTGGAGTTCTATCTTCAACGGTGGCGACTAACGAAAATCCCGGCGTTCGCGAATCAACGCATAGGCGTTGTGCAACTCGCGGGTGCGCTCGGTGGCCTCGCGTACCTGCGCTGGACTGGCGCCGGTGCCGGCGATTTTGTCCGGATGGTGACGGCTGAGCAGGCGACGGTAGGCACGCTTGATCGTTGACGGGTCCGCGGTGGCCGTCACCCCCAGCAACCGCAGGGCATCCTGATACGTTGCGCTGCGATTGACCAACGGCTTGCGCTCGGGCGCGTAGTCAGCGGCCAGCGCCTTGAGCTGTTGCGGCGTCCAGCCGAGCCAGCGCCCCCACTGCTCGATCAGGTCGCGCTCGGCGTCATCCGCACGGCCGTCCGCCCAGACCATCCGCCAGCAGGCGCGCAGCACGCCTTCGGCCGCATGGGGCTGAGCCTTGAGCACGCGCAGGTATCTACGCACCCGGTCGGCCCCGGATTTGCCCCGATTGAATGCCGCAATCGCACGCCGCTGAGCTGATTCGGTCATGTCCAGGGCGCGCATTTCTTGCCGCGCCTGCTGAATATGCCCATCCACCACGCGGCCATTGCTCTTGGCCAGCCGCCCCAGCAACACAAACAGCAATTCGTCATTGCGTAAGGCCGGGCGACCGCCCAGGCGCTCGCGCAACTGCGCCCAACTGCGCAGTTGCAGGCGACGATCCAGCGCCTGCCCCAGCAGTGCCCCCAACAAAGCCCCCGGAATACTGGCAATGGCAAAGCCAGCCGCGGCGCCGATCAGCGTCCCTGGCCACAACATATTACTGCCCCGCTATGAGCAGGGATTCGACTTGCGCCAGGCGCTCCAGCGTACCGACATCAATCCAGCGTCCTGCCATGTGCTCCCCCGTTACCTGACCTTTCGCCATGGCCGCGCGCAACAGCGGCGCCAACTTGAAGGCACCCGCGCTGCAACCTTCAAACAACTTGGGGTCGAGCACGGAAATGCCACTGAAGGTCAGGTTATCGGCACCGGGCGCCGCATCATGAAGCAGACCGTGATCCAGGTAAAAATCACCGCCCGAAGGGTGATGCGCCGGGTTATCGACCATCACCAGATGCGCCAGCCCCTTGAGCGGTTGCTTGAGCTGGGAGAAATCGTAGTCAGTCCAGATATCGCCATTGACCACCAGAAAAGGTTGATCCCCCAGCAATGGTAGTGCCTGGAAAATCCCGCCGCCGGTCTCCAGCGGCTCACCCTCCGGGGAGTACCGGATGCGCAGCCCGAATTGCGCACCGTCGCCCAGATAGCTTTCGATCTGCTGACCGAGCCAGGCGTGGTTGATCACGATGTCGGTGAAGCCGGCCTTGGCCAGCGCCTCCAGGTGATACTCGATCAGGCGCTTGCCACCGGCCTGCACCAGCGGCTTAGGGGTGTGCAAAGTGAGCGGACGCATCCGCTCGCCTTTGCCCGCAGCCAGGATCATGGCCTTCATACAACGGCCTCGGCCGGCTGGCGCAGGCTGACCAACAGCTCGGACAATTCACTCAACTGCGGACGCTCAGCCACTACCGCTTCTATATAAGCGAAGAAGCGCGGCACGTCGGCCAGGTAGCGAGGCTTGCCGTCGCGGTGGCAGATACGCGCAAAAATGCCGATGACCTTGAGATGGCGCTGCACGCCCATCAAGTCGCTGGCACGCAGGAATTCATCGAAGTCCGCCTGCACCGGGATGCCAAGTTTCATGGCCTGCGCCCAATAACCACGCTGCCATTCCCGCACACGGGCCTGGGGCCAACTAAGAAAAGCGTCTTTGAACAGACAAGTGATGTCGTAGGTGACCGGACCATAAACCGCATCCTGGAAATCCAGCACGCCCGGGTTCGGCTCGCTGATCATCAAGTTGCGTGGCATATAGTCGCGGTGCACCAGCACTTTGGGCTGCGCCAGGGCGCTGTCGATCAACCGATCGCTGACGCACTGCCAGAGGGCTTGTTGGTGGGTATCCAATTCGATACCCAGGTGTCGGCGCACGTACCACTCGGGAAACAGTTCCAGCTCGCGCCGCAGCAAGGCGACGTCATAACTGGGCAGCGGCGCATCCATCGGCAATTGCTGAAAAGCCAGCAAGGCATCGATGGCCTCGGCGAATAATTGATCGGCGTTGTGCTCGTCGATCACGTCCAGGTAGGTTTTTGTGCCCAGGTCATTGAGCAAAAGAAAGCCTCGCGGCAGATCTTCTGCATAAATTTTCGGAACATTTATCCCAGACCTCGCAAGTAAATGCGCGATATCGACGAAAGGTTTGCAGTTTTCCTGGGGGGGTGGCGCATCCATGACCACGAAAGTTCGGCCACCTCCCTCCCAACGGAAATAGCGCCTGAAACTCGCGTCGCTGCTGGCCGCGGTCAATGTGGCCGGGGGTACGGCACCCCAGCCGTGAGCGTTGAAAAGGATCGGCAACTGCTCATCCAGCCAGACTTCCAGCTGTTGTAAACGTAGATCTTGCTCGGGCATTACAAGGGTCTCCGACGGCGCTAGCCGTCAAGCGGGTCATGCTTTATTATCACGCATCTTTTTCAGACCATCGAGAGGCGTGCGGCCCACACCGCGGGCAGATGGCACGCAGGAAGCCCGGACTAATAAGATGGCATTGAAATCCCCCGCGTTTCGTAGAAAATTTCCGTTGCTGGTAACCGGCAGTCTGCTGGCCATGCAACCTTTCGCCACCTCATTCGTGGTCGCCGCGGAACAGTATGACTGCTCAGTCTCTGCTTCGGGTGCCTGGGATTGCGCGCCGAAAACCGCCGCTGCCCCGCTACCACCGCGCCCGGTGCATGACGGTGCAGCCGTCAGTTCGGCCAACAGCACGGCGCAAGCCGATGCCGGTGGTAGCACTGAGGCCGAGCCCAAGACCGCACTGGTCACCGAAGCCAAGGGCCGCGGCCTGCGCTCGCGCAGCGCCGACTATAGCCACTTGGACTGGGTGCCTCGCGAAAAGTTGACCGCGGCCCAACTGGCCGAAACCGGTCCTTACTGCGCCGGTGCGTACGTCGAACCGACACGTCCTGGCATGAACGACAAGACCAACAAGAGCGACGCGCCGACCTTCATCGGCGCCAAGGCCTCTCGTTACGAGCAGGAATCGCAAGTTGCGACCCTGGCCGGTGATGTCGTCATGCGCCAGGGCAGCATGCAGCTCGAATCCCAGGAAGCCAGCCTGTACCAGGCCGAGAACCGTGGCGAGCTGAACGGCAACGTGCGTCTGCGTGACAACGGTGCGCTGATCGTCGGCGACCACGCCCAGGTTCAGTTGGACACCGGCGCCGCCCAGATCGATAACGCCGAATACGTGATGCACAAGTCGCGCATCCGCGGCAGCGCGCTGTACGCCAAGCGTGCCGAAAACGCGATCATCCGCCTCAAGGACGGTACGTACACCACCTGTGAGCCGGACAGCAACGCCTGGCAGCTCAAAGGCAACAACATCACGTTGAACCCGGCCACCGGTTTCGGTACGGCGACCAACGCGACGTTGCGGGTCAAGAACATCCCGATCCTGTATACGCCTTATATCTATTTCCCAATCGACGATCGTCGTCAGTCCGGCTTCCTGCCGCCGAGCTTTGCCACTGGTGGCGAAACGGGCTTTGCGCTTACTACGCCGTACTACTTCAACCTGGCGCCTAACTACGATGCCACGTTGTACCCGCAATACATGACCAAACGCGGCCTGTTGATGGAAGGCGAGTTCCGCTACCTCACCAAGTCCAGCGAAGGCCAGTTCGGCGGCGCGTACCTGAACGACGACAGCGACGAGCGCAGCAAGCAGACCGATTCCGAGAAAACCCGCTATATGCTCAATTGGCAGCATAAGGGTGGGTTGGATTCGCGGTTGTCGACTCAGGTCGATTACACCAAGATCAGCGATCCGTTCTATTTTCAAGATTTGAAAAGTAACCAAATCGGCGTCGAATCCCAGGACTTCCTCAATCAGCAGGGATCCGTTACCTATCGCGGTGATTCTTATCAGGCTCGCTTGAATCTTCAAGCTTACCAACTGGCAACTATTTCCCAGATAACGCCTTATGACAGGCTGCCGCAAATCACCTTCAATGGTGCACTGCCTTATCATCCAGGCGGACTGAACTTCAGTTATGAAACAGAAGCCGTAAGATTTGATCGAGACCTTCGCAGCGGCATGGTTCTTGACAAAGATGGCGGCCCTGCCAATCCAGATGGCACCTTTGGTGAAAAACGCCTTGATGAAAACGTCACAGGCCTAACACGTGCTAATGGCACTCGACTTAATGTTGCTCCAGCCGTTGATTACCCAATGAACTGGACCTACGGCTTCATTACACCGAAGCTCAAATACGTCTATACCAAATACGATCTGGACCTGGACGGAACAGGCAAGTCGCAGATGGCGAAAGCTGGTCAAACCTTCAAGAGTTCACAGGATCGTGCGGTACCCATCGCTAGCGTGGACAGCGGCCTGTACTTCGACCGCCAGACCAACTGGTTCGGCAAAGCCTACAACCAGACCCTCGAACCGCGTGCTTACTACCTCTACGTCCCGAACAAGGACCAGAGCGATATTCCTGTCTTCGACACCAGCGAATACTCGTTCAGCTACGCCTCGTTGTTCCGCGACAACCGCTTCAGCGGCTCTGACCGGATCGGTGACGAGAACAAACTGTCCCTGGGCGTGACCAGCCGCTGGATCGAAGAAAACGGTTTCGAACGTCAGCGCGTCAGCGTCGGCCAAGCGGTTTACTTCAAAGACCGTGAAGTTCAGCTTCCGGGCGTACTGGCAGCCGAACGTGCCGATGCACAATCCGACGTATCCCCTGTCGCCCTGGAATACGAATTCCGCTTCAACCGCGACTGGCGTGCCACTGCCGATTACAACTGGGACACCGAGGAACACAGCGCTCGCTCCGGCAGCGCAATGTTCCACTACCAGCCGGAAGACAACCCCAACAAGGTGGTCAACCTCGGTTATCGCTATCGTAACGACCAAGTGGTCTACAACCAGCTGACCGGCAAATGGCAGTTCGGTGGGGACTACGGCACCGAAGGTCAACCGAACTTCGTGAAGGATTACTACAAAATCCAACAACACGACTTCTCGATGATGTGGCCGATCATTCCGCAGTGGAACCTGATCACCCGCTGGCAGTATGACTATGCCCGCAACCGCACCCTGGAAGCGTTTGGTGGTTTCGAGTACGACAACTGCTGCTGGAAACTGCGCGTCATCAACCGTTACTGGGTATCCAACGACGAATACACCCAGATCGCCCCCCTTAACGAAAAGGGTGACCACGGGCTCTTCTTCCAGATCGTCCTCAAAGGACTCGGCGGCCTGACCGGCGCCAAGGTAGAGAGCTTCCTCGACAAAGGCATTCAAGGTTATCGTGAACGTGAAGATCAAGCTTTCTGATTGTCTGCGCCCGCTCCTGCTGGGCGCGCTATTCCTTGGGACCGCATCGGCGCATGCCGCGGTCCAGCAGTTGGACAAGGTTGTGGCCATCGTCGATAACGACGTGATCATGCAGAGCCAACTGGACCAGCGGGTCAAGGAAGTTCAGCAAACCATCGCCAAGCGTGGCGGTGGCGTGCCACCTACCAGCGTCCTGGATCAACAGGTACTGGAACGCTTGATCGTCGAGAACCTGCAACTGCAGATCGGCGAACGTTCCGGCATTCGCATCTCGGACGAAGAGTTGAACCAGGCGGTAGGCACAATTGCTCAGCGCAACAACATGAGCATCGACCAGTTCCGCGCCGCCCTGGCGCGTGACGGCCTGTCCTATGAAGATGCCCGTGATCAGATCCGCCGTGAAATGATCATCAGCCGTGTACGTCAGCGCCGTGTGGCCGAGCGGGTTCAGGTGTCCGAGCAGGAAGTGAAGAACTTCCTCGCCTCGGACCTGGGCAAAATGCAGCTTTCCGAAGAACTGCACCTGGCCAATATCCTGATTCCGACACCGGACAGCGCCAACTCCGAACAGCTCAACGCAGCCGCCGCCAAAACCAAAGCGATCTACGATCGCCTCAAGGCCGGTGCCGATTTCGCGCAAATGGCCATCGCCCAGTCCGGCAGTGACAACGCCCTTGAAGGCGGTGATATGGGCTGGCGTAAAGCCGCTCAATTGCCACCGCCGTTCGACCGTGAACTGAGTTCGATGGAGGTCGGTGGCATTACCCAACCAGCACGCACGCCGGGTGGTTTCATCATCCTGAAGCTGCTGGAGCGCCGTGGTGGCCAGACCTCACTGAAAGACGAAGTACATGTTCGTCACATCCTGGTCAAACCGAGCGAAATCCGTAGCGAAGCGCAAACCAAGGAGCTGGCCGAGAAGATCTACGACCGCATCCAGAATGGTGAAGACTTTGCCACCCTGGCCAAGAGCTTCTCGGAAGATCCGGGTTCGGCCCTTAACGGCGGCGACCTGAACTGGATCGACCCGAAAGCACTGGTGCCAGAGTTCCAACAAGTCATGGCCGATACCCCGCAAGGTGTGTTGTCCAAGCCGTTCAAGACTCAATATGGCTGGCATGTGCTGGAAGTCCTCGGCCGTCGCGCCACCGACAACACCAGTCAAGCCCGCGAACAGCAAGCGCTGAACGTACTGCGCAACCGCAAGTACGATGAGGAGCTGCAAACTTGGCTGCGTCAGATCCGTGACGAGGCCTATGTGGAAATCAAGCTGCCAGGCGCCGAGCAAACAGGCACCGACCAGGCAGTTCAGTGAAACCTCAGCGTTTCGCGGTGACACCCGGCGAGCCCGCCGGCATCGGTCCAGACCTGTGCCTGCTGCTCGCCTCGCAACCTCAGCCACACCCCCTGATTGCCATTACCAGCCGCGACCTGCTCCTTGAGCGGGCCGCGCAGCTGGGTGTGGCTGTGGATTTGCTGGACGTGGCACCGGGCAACTGGCCCAACGTGCCGGCACCGGCAGATAGCTTGTATGTGTGGGACACCCCAATGCACGCCAAGGTCGTGGCCGGGCAGCTGGATACGGCCAATGCGGCGTTTGTGTTGCAAACCCTGACTCGCGCCGGGCAAGGCTGCCTCGATGGCGACTTCGCGGGCATGATCACCGCGCCGGTGCACAAGGGCGTGATCAATGAGTCCGGCATCGCGTTTTCCGGTCACACCGAGTTCCTTGCCGAGCTGACCCACACCACACAAGTCGTGATGATGCTTGCCACCCGCGGCTTGCGTGTAGCCCTGGTGACCACGCACCTGCCGCTGCGTGAAGTTGCCGACGCCATTACCTCCGAGCGTTTGGAGCGCGTGACGCGCATCTTGCATGCCGACTTGCGCCAAAAATTCGGCATCGCCCAACCGCGCATCCTGGTCTGCGGGCTTAACCCCCACGCCGGTGAAGGCGGTCACCTGGGGCATGAAGAAATCGACATCATCGAACCCACCCTGGAGCGTCTGCGCCAAGAAGGCATGGACCTGCGCGGCCCACTGCCCGCGGACACTCTGTTTACCCCCAAATATCTGGAGCACTGCGACGCAGTGCTGGCGATGTACCATGACCAAGGGCTGCCGGTGCTGAAATACAAAGGCTTCGGCGCCGCCGTAAACGTGACTCTGGGCCTGCCGATCATCCGCACCTCCGTCGACCATGGCACTGCCCTGGACTTGGCGGGCAGCGGCAAGATCGATACCGGCAGCCTGCACGTGGCTCTGGAAACCGCCTATCAGATGGCCGAGACCCGTATATGACCGAGCATTACCAACACCGGGCGCGCAAGCGCTTCGGGCAGAATTTCCTGCACGACGCAGGCGTGATCGACCGCATCCTGCGCTCCATTCACGCCAAGCCCGAAGACCGCCTGCTGGAAATCGGCCCAGGCCAGGGCGCACTGACACAAGGCTTGCTGGCCAGTGGCGGGCAGTTGGACGTGGTGGAGTTGGACAAGGACCTAATCCCGATCCTCAATCAGCAATTCGCCGGCAAGTCCAACTTCAACCTGCATCAGGGCGATGCGCTGAAGTTCGACTTCAATAGCCTCAACGCCGCGCCTAATAGCCTGCGCGTGGTCGGCAACCTGCCTTACAACATCTCCACACCGCTGATCTTCCACCTGCTGAACAACGCAGGGATCATCCGCGATATGCACTTCATGCTGCAAAAAGAAGTGGTGGAGCGCCTGGCCGCTGGCCCTGGAGGCGGCGATTGGGGTCGACTGTCGATCATGGTTCAGTACCACTGCCGCGTCGAACACCTGTTCAACGTTGGGCCGGGCGCCTTCAACCCGCCGCCGAAAGTTGATTCGGCCATCGTACGCCTGGTCCCCCATGCCGTGCTGCCACACCCGGCCAAGGATCATCGCTTACTGGAGCGCGTGGTACGCGAGGCGTTCAACCAGCGTCGCAAAACCTTGCGCAACACGCTCAAGGCGCTGCTGAGTAACGCGGAAATCGAAGCCGCTGGCGTGGACGGCAGCCTACGTCCCGAACAACTGGACCTGGCCGCATTCGTGCGCCTGGCCGACCAGTTGGCCATCCAGCCTGCGCCAGCCGCAGACTGAAGCCTGCCGTGCATGGGCCAGACGGCATGTCTGGCCTAGTGCCCACCTCTTGGCCTAGACTGATCCGCATCTGCTGTCTTCCGCTTTTGCTTTTAAGGCCTCTTGCATGTCCGATCCTCGCTACCAGATCGACGTCAGCGTCGTCACCCGCTTCCTGGCGGAACAATCGCAACCTGAACAGAACCGCTACGCCTTTGCCTACACCATCACGGTGAAAAACAACGGGCTGGTGCCGGCTAAACTCCTCTCTCGCCACTGGGTGATTACCGACGGTGACGGCCAGGTCGAAGAAGTCCGCGGCGCCGGCGTTGTCGGCCAGCAGCCATTGATCGACAGCGGCGCCAGCCACACTTACAGCAGCGGCACGGTGATGACCTCCAAGGTCGGAACCATGCAGGGCTCCTATCAAATGAAAGCCACCGACGGTCATTTATTCGACGCCATGATCAAACCATTCCGTCTCGCCGTGCCCGGAGCCCTGCACTGATGGCGACGTATGCGGTCGGTGACCTGCAAGGTTGCCTGGAGCCCCTCAAATGCCTGCTGGAACGGGTCGCCTTCGACCCGGCGCAGGATCGCCTGTGGCTGGTGGGTGATTTGGTCAACCGTGGCCCCGAGTCGCTGGAAACCCTGCGCTACCTGTATAACCTGCGACATTCGTTGGTTTGCGTGTTGGGCAATCACGACCTGCACCTGCTGGCAGCGGCGAATAACATCGAACGTCTGAAAAAAGGCGATACGCTGCGGGAAATTCTCGAAGCACCTGACCGCGACGAACTGCTCGACTGGCTGCGTCGGCAAAAGATCATGCATTACGACGAAGGCCGCCGCATGGCGCTGGTGCATGCCGGCATCGCGCCACAATGGACGCTGAAAAAAGCCCTCAAATGTGCAGCCGAAGTCGAACACGCTCTGGCCGACGATAGCCTGTACACCGCCTACCTCGACGGCATGTACGGCAACGAGCCGGTTAAATGGGATAACGACCTCACCGGCGTCGCTCGACTGCGGGTCATCACCAACTACTTCACGCGCATGCGTTTCTGCACCGCCGAGGGAAAACTGGACCTCAAAAGCAAGGAAGGCGCGGACACCGCATTGCCCGGCTATAAGCCCTGGTTTGCCCATAAAGAACGCAATACCCGTGACACCAAGATCATCTTCGGCCACTGGGCGGCCCTGGAAGGCCAGTGCGATGAGCCCGGCGTGTTTGCCCTCGACACCGGTTGCGTGTGGGGCGGCGCCATGACCTTGATGAACATCGACACCGGCGAGCGTCACCGCTGCCAATGCCAACCCCCTCTTCCCGTTACACAGCCGGCCGCCGCCAAGCGCTAGACGCCGCTTGCCGCCCGCCCAAGGAGCCCGCCATGAGCGAATTCAAACGTATCCCTCCCGAACAAGCCCAGGCCCTGCGCGAGCAAGGCGCGGTAGTAGTCGATATCCGTGACCAGCCGACCTACGCCGCTGCGCACATTGCTGGCGCCAAGCACTTGGACAACGTCAACATCGCTGACTTTATCCGCGACGCCGACCTCGACGCACCGGTGATCGTGGCGTGCTACCACGGTAACTCCAGCCAGAGCGCAGCCGCGTATCTGGTCAATCAAGGCTTCTCCGACGTCTATAGCCTGGATGGCGGGTTTGAGCTGTGGCGTGCGACCTTTCCTGCAGACATCGCATCAGTCGATTCGCAATAATTTTTTTCACACCCCGCTACCCCGCGTGACGCTTGGGCTCGCGCCGTTTCTGACGAACGGCGCGGTCAAACTAATTACGTATCGCGCCTTGACCTCTCCGATTCCGAACTATCCTTAAGCGCAGGCCATCCGAATCAGGGGAGAGCCGGTACACCGGCGTGCGGGTCATCGGTAACGTTTCAGGGTGTTCTGGGGGGAAAACAACCATTGGCGATCGTCGATGGTTGCCAGCATCGACTGATTGATCCGGCGTCGGCTCCACGTATCGAGCGAGGTGACGACGTCATGAGTATTTTTAGCCACTTCCAACAACGCTTCGCATCCACACAGCAGGAGGAACTCACGCTTCAAGAGTATCTCGAGCTGTGCAAGCAGGACCGCAGTGCCTACGCATCCGCCGCCGAGCGCCTGCTGTTGGCCATCGGTGAGCCGGAGCTGGTAGACACCTCGAACAATTCGCGTCTGTCGCGAATATTTTCCAACAAGGTGATCCGCCGTTACCCGGCCTTTGAAGACTTCCATGGCATGGAAGAGTGCATCGATCAGATCGTCTCCTACTTCCGCCACGCCGCCCAAGGCCTGGAAGAGAAGAAACAGATCCTCTACCTGCTCGGCCCCGTCGGCGGCGGCAAGTCGTCCCTGGCAGAAAAGCTAAAACAACTGATCGAGAAAGTGCCCTTCTACGCCATCAAGGGTTCGCCGGTGTTCGAATCGCCTCTTGGCTTGTTCAACGCTACGGAAGATGGCGCAATCCTCGAAGAAGACTTCGGCATACCACGGCGCTATCTCAATACCATCATGTCGCCCTGGGCCACCAAACGCCTGGCCGAGTTCGGCGGCGATATCAGCCAGTTCCGCGTGGTGAAGCTTTATCCATCGATCCTCAATCAGATCGGCGTGGCCAAGACTGAACCGGGGGACGAGAACAACCAGGATATTTCCGCATTGGTGGGCAAGGTCGATATCCGCAAACTGGAAGAATTCCCGCAGAACGACGCCGACGCTTACAGCTACTCAGGCGCATTGTGCCGGGCCAACCAGGGCCTGATGGAGTTCGTGGAAATGTTCAAGGCACCGATCAAGGTGCTGCACCCACTGCTTACCGCGACCCAGGAAGGCAACTACAACAGTACCGAAGGCCTGGGCGCCATTCCATTTACAGGCATCCTGCTGGCCCACTCCAACGAATCGGAATGGCACACCTTCCGCAATAACAAGAACAACGAGGCGTTCATCGATCGGATCTACATCGTCAAGGTGCCGTACTGCCTGCGGGTCAGTGATGAGATCAAGATCTACGACAAGCTGCTGTTCAACAGCTCCTTGTCCAAGGCTCATTGCGCGCCCGACACCCTGAAGATGCTGGCCCAGTTCACCGTGCTGTCACGGCTAAAAGAGCCGGAAAACTCCAACATCTACTCAAAAATGCGGGTGTACGACGGCGAAAACCTCAAGGACACCGACCCCAAGGCCAAGTCTATTCAGGAATATCGCGACTCCGCTGGAGTAGACGAGGGCATGAATGGCCTGTCGACCCGCTTCGCGTTCAAGATCCTGTCCAAAGTGTTCAACTTCGATCCCCACGAGATTGCCGCCAACCCGGTACATCTGCTGTATGTGCTGGAACAGCAGATCGAACAGGAGCAGTTCCAGGCCGAAACCCGCGAACGTTACCTGCGATTCCTCAAGGAATACCTGGCACCGCGCTATATCGAGTTTATCGGCAAGGAAATCCAGACTGCGTACTTGGAGTCCTACAGCGAATACGGCCAGAACATCTTCGACCGCTACGTGTTGTATGCGGACTTCTGGATCCAGGATCAGGAGTACCGCGACCCCGAAACCGGCGAAATTCTCAACCGCGTAGCGCTCAACGAGGAATTGGAAAAAATCGAAAAACCGGCCGGCATCAGCAATCCGAAGGATTTCCGCAACGAAATCGTCAATTTCGTACTGCGCGCCCGTGCCAACAACAACGGCAAGAACCCTACCTGGCTCAGCTACGAGAAGCTGCGGGTGGTTATCGAAAAGAAAATGTTCTCCAACACCGAGGATCTGCTGCCGGTCATCAGTTTCAATGCCAAGGCCAGCAAGGAGGATCAGCAAAAACACAACGACTTCGTTACTCGAATGGTCGAGCGTGGCTATACCGACAAACAGGTACGCCTTCTTTCGGAATGGTACCTGCGGGTCCGGAAATCGCAGTGAGAGAAGCAGCTGTAAGCTTCTAGCGACAAGCGGCAAGGGAAAAGCGACAGAGCCCGTCAGTGGGCTCTGCCTTGCGGCTTGAAGCTCACGACTTGAAGCTCCCCGGAGGGGCCCCATGAGCTATGTGATCGACCGACGCCTTAATGGCAAGAACAAGAGCACGGTTAACCGCCAGCGTTTTCTGCGGCGTTACCGTGACCACATTAAAAAGGCGGTTGAAGAAGCCGTCAGCCGCCGCTCCATCACGGACATGGAGCACGGCGAACAAATCAGCATCCCCGGACGTGACATCGACGAACCCGTCCTGCACCACGGCAGAGGCGGCAAACAGACCGTCGTGCATCCTGGCAATAAGGAGTTCACCACGGGTGAGCATATCCAGCGTCCCCCAGGCGGTGGCGGCGGCAAGGGCCCGGGCAAAGCCGGCAACTCCGGTGAGGGCATGGACGAGTTCGTGTTCCAGATCACTCAGGAGGAGTTTCTCGAATTCATGTTCGAGGATTTGGAACTGCCTAACCTGGTCAAACGCAACCTGACCGGCACCGACACCTTCAAGACCGTACGCGCCGGCATCAGCAACGAAGGCAACCCCTCACGGATCAATATCATCCGCACCCTGCGCTCAGCTCACGCGCGGCGGATCGCCTTGTCAGGCAGTAGCCGCGCCAAGCTGAAGCAGGCCAAAGAGGAACTGGCGCGCTTGAAGCGGGATGAGCCGGACAACTTCGGTGATATCCAGGAGATAGAGGCAGAAATCGAAAAACTCAGTGCACGCATTCACCGCGTGCCGTTTCTCGATACGTTCGATTTGAAATACAACTTGCTGGTCAAACAACCCAATCCCAGCTCCAAGGCCGTGATGTTCTGCCTGATGGACGTGTCCGGCTCCATGACCCAGGCCACCAAGGACATCGCCAAACGTTTCTTTATCCTGCTGTACCTGTTTCTCAAGCGGAACTACGACAAGATCGACGTTGTGTTTATCCGCCATCACACCAGCGCGCGGGAAGTCGACGAAGAGGAGTTTTTCTACTCGCGTGAAACCGGCGGCACCATTGTTTCCAGTGCCTTGAAGCTGATGCAGGAGATCATGGCCGAGCGCTACCCGGCCAACGAATGGAATATCTACGCCGCCCAGGCCTCGGACGGCGATAACTGGAACGACGACTCGCCAATCTGCCGCGACATTCTGATCAACCAGATCATGCCGTTCGTGCAGTACTACACTTACGTCGAAATTACCCCCCGTGAGCACCAGGCCCTGTGGTTCGAATACGAGCGTATCGGCGAAGCGTTTGCCGACACGTTCGCCCAGCAGCAATTGGTCTCGGCCGGCGATATCTACCCGGTCTTCCGTGAACTCTTCCAGCGCAGGTTAGTGACATGACCGCCAAAAAAGAGACTAAGCGCCAACCCCTCTCCACCGGGTCCGAATGGACCTTTGAACTGATCCAGGCCTATGACCGGGAAATCAGCCGTATTGCGGCGGGTTATGCCCTGGACACTTACCCCAACCAGATCGAGGTGATCACCGCCGAACAAATGATGGACGCCTATGCCTCGGTCGGCATGCCCCTGGGCTACCACCATTGGTCATACGGCAAACACTTCCTCAGCACCGAAAAGTCCTACAGTCGTGGCCAGATGGGCCTGGCGTACGAAATCGTCATCAACTCCGACCCCTGCATCGCTTATCTGATGGAAGAAAACACCATCTGCATGCAGGCGCTGGTCGTGGCCCACGCCTGCTATGGGCATAACAGTTTTTTCAAGGGCAATTACCTGTTCCGCACCTGGACCGATGCCAGTTCAATCATTGATTACCTGGTGTTCGCCAAGCAGTACATCATGCAATGCGAGGAGCGGCACGGCATCGATGCTGTGGAGGATCTGCTCGACTCCTGCCATGCCCTGATGAACTACGGGGTCGACCGCTACAAACGGCCTTATCCGATTTCCGCCGAGGAAGAGCGCCTGCGCCAGAAAGAGCGCGAAGAGCATTTGCAGAAACAGATCAATGATCTATGGCGCACGATTCCAAAACGCGCCGGCAAAAATAACGATAAGGATAATGCGCGCTTCCCCGCCGAACCCCAGGAAAACATCCTGTATTTCCTCGAAAAACACGCGCCGCTGCTGGAGCCCTGGCAAAGAGAAATCGTGCGTATCGTGCGCAAGATCGCCCAGTACTTCTACCCTCAACGCCAGACCCAGGTAATGAACGAGGGCTGGGCAACCTTCTGGCACTACACGCTGATGAACGACCTTTATGATGAAGGCCTGGTTACCGACGGCTTTATGATGGAGTTCCTCACTTCCCACACCAGCGTGGTGTTCCAGCCGGGTTTCGACAGTCCCTATTACAGCGGCATCAACCCCTATGCGCTGGGCTTTGCCATGTACCGCGATATCCGGCGCATGTGCGAAAACCCCACCGAGGAGGACCGTCGTTGGTTCCCGGAAATCGCGGGCAGTGACTGGCTGTCCACGATCAAGTTCGCCATGAGCAGCTTTAAGGATGAGAGTTTTATCCTGCAGTACCTGTCACCCAAGGTGATCCGCGACCTCAAGCTGTTCAGCATTCTGGATGACGATCTCAAGGACGATCTGGTGGTACCGGCCATCCATGACGAGCCGGGCTACCGCATCATCCGCGAAACCCTGGCCGCGCAATACAACCTGGGCAATCGCGAACCCAATGTGCAGATCTACAGCATCGATGTACGCGGCGACCGTTCGCTGACGTTGCGTCATCAACAGCACGATCGCAAGCCGTTGGGCGACTCCACCGATGAAGTCCTCAAGCACCTGCATCGGCTATGGGGTTTCGACATTCATCTGGAAACCTTACAAGGCGATCAGGTCATGAAGACCCACCATGTCCCGCCGCGCAGCGATCACAATGACAACGACTATGGCCGCCTGGACATGGCCGTCGTGCATCTCTGAAGCAGCAAAGCCTCCATCGGTCAGGCACAGACGGTATCCTGTGCAGCTAATGGAGGCTTTTTCATGAAGATCTACAAAGTTGGCGGCGCAGTGCGCGACCGCTTGCTGGGCATCGACGTCACTGACATTGACCGCGTCGTTGTCGGCGCGACCACCGAAGAGATGCTGGCCAAGGGGTTCAAGCCTGTCGGCGCTGATTTTCCGGTATTTCTGGACCCGAAGAACGGCGACGAATACGCCCTCGCCCGCACCGAACGCAAGAGTGGCCGGGGTTATGGCGGCTTTGTGTTCCATGCAAGCCCAGAAGTTACGCTGGAAGAAGACCTGATTCGCCGCGACCTGACCATCAATGCCATGGCGGAGGACGATGACGGCAACCTGATCGACCCTTACAACGGCCAGCAAGACCTGAAAGCCCGCGTCCTGCGCCATGTTTCCCCGGCGTTCGCCGAAGATCCCCTGCGAGTGCTCCGCGTAGCAAGGTTCGCCGCGCGTTATGCACATTTGGGTTTCAAAGTCGCACCGCAAACCCTCGCGCTAATGCGCCAACTCAGCGAGTCCGGAGAACTGGAAGCTCTGACCCCTGAACGCAGTTGGAAGGAAATCTCCCGCGCATTAATGGAAGATCAGCCTCAGGTGTTTATTCAGGTACTGCGCGACTGCAACGCGCTGAAAACCCTGATGCCTGAAGTCGACGCCCTGTTCGGCGTACCGCAGCCCGAGGCACACCATCCTGAAATCGACACCGGCGTGCATACCCTCAGCGTGCTGGAACAGGCCGCTCTGCATCGGCAACCGTTGACCGTTCGCTGGGCCTGCTTGCTCCACGATCTGGGTAAAGGCCTGACACCTGTGGATAAGTTGCCGCAGCACATTGCCCACGAACATAGGGGGCTGAAGCTGATCAAGGCGGTCAATGAACGCTTCAAAGTGCCGCGGGACTGCCAGGAGCTGGCGCTGCTGGTCGGCCAATATCACACCCACGGCCATCGCGCCCTGGAGCTGAAAGCCTCGACACTGCTAGAGTTGTTGCAAAGTTTTGACGTGTATCGCCGGCCGCAGCGTTTCGAAGAATTCGTGGTCGCCTGCGAAATGGACGCCCGTGGTCGCAAAGGCCTTGAGCAACGCAGTTATCCACAGGCGGATTATCTGCGCGGTGCGGCGCAAGCGGCACGTAGCGTTGCGGTGGCGCCGCTGCTGGAGAAAGGTTTCAAGGGCCCTGAACTGGGTGAAGCGCTCAAGCGGGAAAGACTCAAGACACTCAAGGCTTACAAGGAACAGCGCGCTTTATAACAGCGCGCTCGGCGTCAATGGCTGGCCCCGCCATTCAAATGCAACCGGCGCCAGCACCTGATCGATATGCGAATCGCGCCATAAGTGCGCCATCGTCTTGCCCGCTTCGGGGTGTAGGCGATCCGGTGCCATCAACGACAGCGGCCATAAAACAAAGGCGTTTTTGAGGATTTCCGCTCGCGGCAGCACCAAACCGTCAAAGTTGCCGACCAGTTCGCCGTACAACAGCACATCGATATCCAGGGGCAACCCTTTGCGATCCGGCGCATAGCGACCGTTATCCGCTTCAATCGACTTCAACCGGCGATCCAGCTCCATCAACGGCAGGTCGGTATACGCCGACACGACCAGGTTGAAGAACGGCCCGCTCTTGATACCGACCGGCTGGCTCTCGAACACTGCCGAACAGCGTACATCCACCAGAAAGCCCGCCAGCGCATCCAGCCCCGCGCGCAAGTGGCGTTCGCGCTCGATATTGCTGCCAAGGCCAAGGTAAATCTGAGTTAGCGACATCCGCGCTCGATCTCCACGCCGACACCCTTGGCGGCCGGGACGGCTCCGGGCTTGGTCAATTTGAGGTGCAGCCAGGGAATCTGGAATTCGCCCATCAAGACTTCGGCCAGACGCTCGGCAAAGGTTTCCACCAACTGGAACTGGGATTGCTCGGCGAACTCCTGGATCCGTGCGGATACGCTCGCGTAGTCCAGCGCCAGGGTCAGGTCGTCACCGGCCGCGGCCGGGCGATTGTCCCAGGCGAAGCTCAGGTCCAGACGCAGGCATTGTCGGATGCCGCGCTCCCAGTCGTAGGCCCCGATCACGGTGTCGACTTCCAGGCCTTCGATAAACACTCTGTCCAAGCACTCTTCTCCGCAGCACGACAAGGGCGCGATGCCCCGTTAGAATCAGGGCGTCCTCGCCCGGAATAGTTAGCATGTTTTGGTCACTGGCGATTCTCGCCTACCTGCTCGGCTCGCTGTCCTTCGCCATTTTGCTCAGCCGCCTGACGGGAAATCCCGATCCGCGAATGGGTGGCTCCGGCAATGCCGGCGCTACCAATATGCTGCGTCTGGCCGGCAAAAAACTTGCGGTCCTGACATTACTAGGCGATGTGTGCAAAGGCCTGTTGCCCGTGCTGATCGCCAGCCTTGCCGGCCTGACCCTGCAACAACAGGCCTGGGTGGGCGTATGTGCCGTACTCGGCCATCTGTTTCCCTTGTACTTTCGCTTTCGCGGCGGCAAAGGTGTCGCTACGGCGGCCGGCATGCTGCTGGGGATCTACCCGCCGGCGGCGCTACTGGCCGTACTGGCCTGGCTGCTGACGTTCTACCTGACCCGCACCAGCTCGCTGGCAGCGCTGATCGCCACGCCCCTGACCTTGCCGTTGCTGGCCTGGCAGGAACCGGCGGCGCTATTACCGATGAGCGTGTTGACGCTGCTGATCGTCTGGCGCCATCGCGGCAATTTACGCGACCTGTTTGCTGGGCGCGAACGGCATTTTTAAATACCGGTTCACACCCCCGTTACAAAGGCGACAACTGCTCCATCGGCCAGCGCGCCTGCACGCTGATCGCCAGGCTTTCATGCTGCCCCGCCTGCAAACGCTGGCAACCGGCATAGGCAATCATCGCGCCATTATCGGTGCAGAATTCAGGGCGGGCGTAGAACACATCGCCCTTCATATCGCCGAGCATTTTTTCCAGAGAACTGCGCAACGCCTTGTTGGCGCTGACGCCGCCGGCGATCACCAGACGTTTCATGCCCGCTTGCTTGAGGGCGCGCTTGCACTTGATGGTCAAAGTCTCCACCACGGCCTGCTGGAACGCCAGCGCGATGTCGCAACGGACTTGTTCGCTGTCGTCCCCGGCGCTGATGCTTTGCTGCCAGGTATTGAGCGCGGAGGTTTTCAAGCCGCTGAAGCTGAACATCAGGCCCGGGCGATCGCACATGGGCCGCGGGAACGTGTAGCGACCGGCGACGCCCTTTTCGGCGAGGCGGGCGATTTCCGGTCCACCGGGATAATTGAGGCCCATCATCTTGGCGGTCTTGTCGAAAGCTTCGCCGGCCGCATCATCCAAGGACTCGCCGAGGAGGGTGTATTGGCCGATGCCGTCCACCTGAACCAGCTGCGTATGACCGCCGGATACCAACAAAGCGACGAACGGGAACTGTGGCGGTGCTTTTTCCAGCATCGGGGCCAATAAATGGCCTTCCATATGGTGCACTCCGAGGGCCGGAATGCCCCAGGCGAAAGCCAATGCCTGGGCGCAAGAGGCCCCAACCAGCAGGGCTCCGACCAATCCAGGGCCGGCGGTGTAGGCAATCGCGTCAATCTCGGTCGGCACACAACCGGCCTCGGCCAACACCTGGCGAATCAGCGGCAGCATGCGCTTGACGTGATCACGACTGGCAAGTTCCGGCACCACGCCGCCATAGGCGCGATGCAAGTCGATCTGACTGAACAGTGCGTCGGCCAAAAGCCCGCGTTCACTGTCGTAAAGTGCGACACCGGTTTCGTCGCAGGAGGTTTCAAGTCCCAGTACTAGCATGGGTTTGCGCCTTGTAGAGGCTGAATTCGAAGGCGCGCATAATAGTCGCCGCTCCACTTCCCGACTAGCGGTTTTCGATCAGAGGCTTTGCATTCCGGGCAATGAGGGGTTAACATCCGCAACCCTTAAAAACCGACGACCTCAGCCGTGAATTGTTTGCGACGAGAACGTTGATCCCGGTAATGAAAGAAGGTAGCTCTGGATGCCAGCCGTCAAAGTTAAAGAGAACGAACCCTTCGACGTAGCTCTGCGTCGTTTCAAGCGCTCCTGCGAAAAAGCCGGTGTACTGGCTGAAGTTCGTAGCCGCGAATTTTACGAGAAGCCAACTTCTGAGCGTAAGCGTAAAGCAGCAGCCGCTGTTAAGCGTCACGCCAAGAAAGTTCAGCGCGAACAGCGCCGCGCCGTTCGTCTGTACTAATACACAGACGATCGTAGCAAGCTTCTGCCAAGCCCGGCCCTCAGCCGGGCTAATGGCATTTGCGGATAACGCTTGATGCTTCATCGTCGACGCCGCACATGCGACCGAGACACTGCTTCACACGTCAGGACTGGCTCTTCTGCCAGCGGTGCACGTCTCTTCTGACGAGCCTAACAAGGCTACTGACGAGCACACTTATTTTTATAAACAGGCGATCGACCGTGTCGGCTGTGCCCATCACCGAGCTTCCGAGGCCACCATTGGCCAAGACCGGATGCCTGGGCGACATTTCCAAGCCGAAGACTGATAGACACTAACGTCAGCGAATGTTCGGCAGATACACTTCCTGACAGTCCAAGCAGAGAATTGATGATCAAGCCACCTGACGTGCGCTTGAATACTTCATGGGCCCTCATTTACACGCAGTGATGACGAGAACGCCATGGCCGGGCTAATTCCCCAGAGCTTTATTGACGACCTTCTGAACCGCACCGACATCGTCGATGTTGTCAGCTCGCGCCTGCAAATGAAGAAAGCCGGCAAGAACTACACCGCCTGCTGCCCATTTCACAAAGAAAAGACCCCATCCTTCAGCGTCAGCCCCGACAAGCAGTTCTACTACTGCTTCGGCTGCGGCGCAGGCGGCAATGCCCTCGGCTTTATCATGGACCACGACAACCTGGACTTCCCCCAGGCCGTCGAGGAACTGGCCAAAGCCGCCGGCATGGAAATCCCCCGCGAAGAAAGTGGCCGCCCGCACAAACCGCGACAGCCCACCGATTCGCCGCTGTACCCGCTGCTGACGGCCGCTGCCGACTTTTATCGTCAGGCGCTTAAAAGCCACCCACAGCGTAAAGCGGCCGTTGACTACCTCAAGGGGCGCGGCCTCACCGGTGAAATCGCCCGCGACTTCGGGCTTGGCTTCGCCCCACCGGGGTGGGACAACCTGTACAAACACCTGAGCAGCGACACCCTGCAACAGAAAGCCATGATCGACGCCGGCCTACTGGTGGAAAACGCCGAGACCGGCAAGCGCTATGACCGTTTTCGCGATCGAGTGATGTTCCCGATCCGCGACAGCCGCGGACGGATCATCGCTTTCGGTGGCCGCGTACTCGGCGACGATAAACCCAAGTACCTGAACTCCCCGGAAACGCCGGTCTTCCACAAAGGCCAGGAGTTGTACGGGCTGTTCGAGGCGCGCAAAAACAACCGCAACCTTGACGAAATCATCGTGGTTGAAGGTTACATGGACGTAATCGCCCTCGCCCAACAAGGCCTGCGCAACGCCGTCGCCACCTTGGGTACCGCCACCAGCGAAGAGCACATGAAACGCCTGTTTCGCGTGGTGCCCAGCGTATTGTTCTGCTTCGATGGCGATCAGGCTGGCCGCAACGCGGCTTGGCGCGCACTCGAAGCCACACTGTCGAGCCTGCAAGATGGCCGACGCGCACGCTTCCTGTTCTTGCCCGAAGGCGAAGACCCGGACACCCTGGTGCGTTCCGAAGGCACCGACGCCTTCCGCGCACGCATCAATCAACACGCGCAGCCGCTGGCGGACTATTTCTTCCAACAACTGACTGAAGAAGCCGACCCGCGCTCCCTCGAAGGCAAGGCCCACATGGCCACCCTCGCAGTGCCGCTGATCGACAAAGTGCCCGGCGCTAACCTGCGCACCTTGATGCGCCAGCGCCTTTTGGAAATCACCGGACTCAGCGGCGAAGCCGTGAGCCAACTGGTCCATAACGCACCGCAGGATACCCCGCCCGCCTACGACCCCGGCATGGACTATGACGCCATGCCTGACTATGCCGACTTCCATCCACAGCAGGAGGCATATGCCCCGCAGCAGGAATGGATACCAAAAAAACCCGGCGCCGGCGGCAAGAAGTGGGACAACAAGAAACCCTGGAACAAGAACGGTAAACGCGGTGATCGCGATGAGGCATATGCCCCGCGCACCCCGGTCGCTGTAGAAGCGCCAACGCTGATTGCCCTGCGCACACTAATTCACCACCCGCAATTGGCGGGCAAGGTTGAAAGTGCGGATCATTTTGCCAACGAGAGCAACACTTACGCCCAGGTACTGATCGCATTGATCGAGGCGATGCAGAAAAATCCTAAGCTAAACTCTATTCAGCTGATGGCTCGTTGGCATGGCACCGAACAAGGCCGACTGTTGAAAGCGCTCGCGGAAAAGGAGTGGCTAATTGACGGCGATAACCTTGAACAACAGTTTTTAGACACCATTACTAGGTTATCCGCGGGTCAGCATACGCAGACCCTCGATGAACTTATCAAGAGAGCAAGGCAGCCTGGATTATCGGCTGAAGAGCAAATTCAGATAGCAAAACAGATGCGCGACCTCTTAAAACAGAATGTTTCCGCATCAAACCCGACCTCAGCTGGCGTGTGAGGTCATAGCTCGGGTATAATCCTCGGCTTGTTTTTTGCCCGCCAAGACCTTCAGTGGATAGGGTGTTATGTCCGGAAAAGCGCAACAGCAGTCTCGTATCAAAGAGTTGATCACACTGGGTCGTGAGCAGGGTTACCTGACTTACGCGGAGGTCAACGACCACCTGCCTGAGGATATTTCAGATCCAGAGCAGGTGGAAGACATCATCCGCATGATTAACGACATGGGGATCAACGTATTCGAAACTGCGCCAGATAAGGATTCCCTTATGCTGGCCGACGCCGATACCGACGAAGCCGCCGCTGAAGAAGCTGCCGCCGCGTTGGCTGCGGTGGAGACCGATATCGGTCGCACGACGGACCCTGTGCGCATGTATATGCGTGAAATGGGTACGGTCGAGCTGCTGACACGTGAAGGCGAAATTGAAATCGCCAAACGTATCGAAGAGGGCATCCGTGAAGTGATGGGCGCAATCGCGCACTTCCCAGGCACGGTTGACCACATTCTCTCCGAGTACACCCGTGTGACCACCGAAGGTGGCCGCCTCTCCGACGTCCTGAGCGGTTACATCGACCCGGATGACGGCATTGCGCCGCCTGCCGCCGAAGTGCCACCGCCTGTCGATGCGAAAGCCGCGAAAGCCGACGACGATTCCGATGACGACGATGCTGAAGCCAGCAGCGACGATGAAGAAGAAGTCGAAAGCGGTCCGGACCCGATCATCGCTGCCCAGCGCTTCGGTGCGGTTTCCGATCAAATGGAAATCACCCGCAAGGCCCTGAAAAAGCACGGTCGCGCCAACAAGCAGGCCATTGCCGAGCTGCTGGCACTGGCTGAGCTGTTCATGCCGATCAAGCTGGTACCGAAGCAATTCGAAGGCTTGGTTGAACGCGTTCGCAGCGCTCTTGAGCGCCTGCGTGCACAAGAGCGTGCAATTATGCAGCTCTGTGTTCGTGATGCACGCATGCCGCGTACAGACTTCCTGCGCCAGTTCCCGGGCAACGAAGTGGACGAAAGCTGGACCGACGCACTGGCCAAAGGCAAAGCGAAGTACGCTGAAGCCATCGGTCGCCTGCAACCGGACATCATTCGTTGCCAGCAGAAGCTGAGCGCGCTTGAGGCCGAAACCGGTCTGACGATTGCCGAGATCAAGGACATCAACCGTCGCATGTCGATCGGTGAGGCCAAGGCCCGCCGCGCGAAGAAAGAGATGGTTGAAGCCAACTTGCGTCTGGTGATCTCCATCGCCAAGAAGTACACCAACCGTGGCCTGCAATTCCTCGACCTGATCCAGGAAGGCAACATCGGCTTGATGAAGGCTGTGGACAAGTTCGAATACCGTCGCGGCTACAAGTTCTCGACTTATGCCACCTGGTGGATCCGTCAGGCGATCACTCGCTCGATCGCCGACCAGGCCCGCACCATCCGTATTCCGGTGCACATGATCGAGACCATCAACAAGCTCAACCGTATTTCCCGGCAGATGCTGCAGGAAATGGGTCGCGAACCGACCCCGGAAGAGCTGGGCGAACGCATGGAAATGCCTGAGGATAAAATCCGCAAGGTATTGAAGATCGCTAAAGAGCCGATCTCCATGGAAACCCCGATTGGTGATGACGAAGACTCCCACCTGGGTGACTTCATCGAAGACTCGACCATGCAGTCGCCAATCGATGTCGCCACCGTTGAGAGCCTTAAAGAAGCGACTCGCGATGTACTGTCCGGCCTCACTGCCCGTGAAGCCAAGGTACTGCGCATGCGTTTCGGCATCGACATGAATACCGACCACACCCTTGAGGAAGTCGGTAAGCAGTTTGACGTGACCCGCGAGCGGATCCGTCAAATCGAAGCCAAGGCGTTGCGCAAGTTGCGCCACCCGACGCGAAGCGAGCATCTACGCTCCTTCCTCGACGAGTGATACCAGAACCCCCGGCCCAGGCCGGGGGTTTTGTTTTGCCCAGATAAAAATCCCCGCTTCACCCCTCCTGAGAAATGCCCGTCTACACTCGAAACATTCCCCGTGCCATAACGAGACCGTTATGCCCAGTTTGCCGACCGTGATACTGCTGTCGCTGCTGACCTGGACCGCAACGGCTGGCGCGTTGACTCTCACTGAAGATGAGCGTGGCTGGTTGGCGGACCATCAGGAGCTGCGCTTGGGGGTGGACACTTCGTGGCCTCCCTTCGAATATCGTGACGAGAATGGCCACTACCAGGGCCTGGCTGCGGACTATGTGCGCCTGATTCAGGATCGCCTGGGCATCAAGATTAAACTGATCGAGCCGGCGAGCTGGGGCCAGGTGTTGGAGCAGGCTCGAAACAGTCAACTCGATCTCATACCGGGCGTCATGTCCACACCGGAGCGCCAGAACTTCCTGGCCTTCACTCGACCTTACATCGACTTTCCAATGGTCATCCTTGCTCACGAAGGTGGGACGCGCCCGCGCACGCTCAAGGAGCTCTATGGGTTAAAAATTGCCGTAGTGGAAAACTACGCCCCCCATGAATTACTGCGTACCCATCATCCCGATCTCAATCTGGTCGCCTTGCCCAATGTCAGCTCCACGCTCCAGGCGCTGGCCACCGGAAAGGTGGACGCCGTAGTCAGCGACCTGGCCTCCAGCGTCTGGAGTCTGCGCGAACTCAAACTTGAAGGCTTATATGTCAGTGGTGAAACGCCCTACCGCTACCAACTGGCGATGGGGGTACCACGGAACGACAAGATACTGGTGAGCATCCTCGACAAAGTACTGGCGGACCTCAGCCCTGACGAAACCAGCGCGATCCAGCAACACTGGGTGGGTAATTTCTCGGATAACCGCACTTTCTGGAACGATCTGCTGCTATACGGCCTGCCCGCACTGCTGTTGATGAGCGCCGTATTGATCATCGCGATTCGGATCAATCGCCGGCTCAGCTCGGAGATTTCCCGCCGCGTCGCGCTTGAACAAGAACTGCGCAGTAGCGAATACCACTACCGCAGCCTGGTGGAGAGTTTGTCGGCCATTGCCTGGGAAGCCAGCATCGCTGATTTTACCTACAGCTATGTGTCCCCCCACGCCGAGGAACTGCTGGGCTATCCCCGCGCGCATTGGCTGATTCCAGGGTTCTGGCGCAACATCATCCACCCCGCCGATCTGACCCGCACCGAAGCCTATTGCCACCGTGAAACCCGCGCCAAGCGCGATCACAGCGTTGACTACCGCGTAATCACTGCCGACGGCCGCTGCCTGTGGGTACGCGACATCGTTAGCCTGATCGAACACGGCCATGAGCCCGTCCTGCGCGGCTTGATGATTGATATCAGCGAAGCCAAGCGCACCGAAGAGGCGCTGCAGCTGTCCGAGCAGAAGTTCGCTTCGGTGTTCCAACAATGCCCGGACATATTAGTAATCGCCCGTTTCAGCGATGGTTGCCTGCTAGAGGTCAATAAAGCGTTTGAAGACCAGATCGGCTTAAGCGCTGCTCAAGTACTGGGTAAAACCGCCACTGAATTGAACATTTGGGGCATCGACGACGCAGGGCCCGACTTGCTGCATCGGGTGCAGACCACCAGCATTCGCAATCTGGAAATGTCCTTTCGACGCAGCAACGGCCAAGCCTTCACCGGGCTGATTTCCGCGGAGCCATTCCAGCTCGACATGGTGGAAGCCATCGTCGTGGTGGTGCGCGACATCACCCAGCTCAAGGAAACCCAGCAACAGCTGCAAACCTCCGAGGAGAAATTCGCCAAGGCCTTTCATGCCTCGCCCGATGGCTTGCTGCTCAGCCGCCAGCGCGACGGGCTGCTGATTGAGTTCAACGAAGGTTTCAGTCGCCTCACCGGTTTCACCGCCGCCACGTCCATCGATCAGACCGCCTTGGAGCTGGGCATCTGGGTCGACCTCAATGAACGCAAACACCTGTTGGAACTGATGCGCCGCGACGGGTTTGTGCGCGATTTCATCTGTCATATCCGCCGTGCCGACGGCCTGATACGTCTGTGCGAATTGTCCAGCCGCCCGCTACCCATTGGCGACGAGGCCTGCATGCTCACCATTGCCCGGGACATCACTGAACGCCAGCTGATGCAAGAAAAGCTGCAGCAGGCCGCCACTGTGTTCGAGAGCACCGCTGAAGGCGTACTGATTACCGACACTCGGCAGAACATCATCGCCGTCAACCGCGCCTTCAGCGAGATCACCGGCTACAGCGAGGCCGAAGCACTTGGCCAAACACCACGCTTGCTGGCCTCCGGTCTGCATGACAGTGCCTTCTATGCGGCGATGTGGCATCAGTTGACCTCTCACGGCCATTGGCAGGGCGAGATTTCCAACCGGCGCAAGAGCGGCGAGCTTTACCCCAGCTGGTTAACCATCAGCGCCGTGCGTAACCGCGAGAATGTCGTCACTCACTTCGTGGCGGTGTTCGCCGATATCTCCAGCCTCAAACTGGCCCAGGCCCGACTCGACTACCAAGCTCATCATGACCCCCTTACCGGCCTGCCGAATCGCACGCTGTTTGAAAACCGGCTACAAGCCGCGCTCAACGGCCATCAGCAAACCGGCAAACAAGGCGCTGTGCTGTTCCTCGACCTCGACCGCTTCAAGCACATCAATGACAGTCTCGGCCACCCTGTCGGCGACCTGCTGCTTAAAGGCATCGCGCTGCGCCTCAAGGAGCAACTGCGCGACATCGACACCGTCGCGCGTCTGGGCGGCGACGAATTCATCATCCTGTTACCCGGCCTGCAACATGAAGGCGATGCCGAGCACTTGGCCAATAAACTGCTGGCATGCTTCACGCCGCCGTTTCAGGCCGGCGAGCATGAGTTCTTTATCAGCGCGAGCATCGGCACCAGCCTCTATCCCCAGGACGGCACCGACGTCGCCACTCTGGTCAAGAACGCCGATGCCGCGATGTACCGCTCCAAGGCCAAGGGGCGTAATCGTGTCGAATGCTATACCCGCGACCTCACGGTTCAAGCCAAGGAGCGCGTAGCCTTGGAACATGAGCTGCGCCGCGCCATCGAACGCAATGAGTGCAGCCTCTATTACCAACCCAAACTCTGCCTGAAGACCCACGCCCTGATCGGCGCCGAAGCCTTGATCCGCTGGCACCACCCAACCTTTGGCGACGTGCCGCCCGAACACTTCATCCCGCTCGCTGAAGAGAACGGCATGATCCTGCAAATCGGCGACTGGGTGCTGGAACAAGCCTGCCGCCAACTTCACGCCTGGCAAGGCACGTTCGATGATTTCGGCCCGCTGTCGGTCAACCTCGCCGGCGCACAGTTGCGTCATCCCAACCTGCTGCCGCGCATCGAACAACTGCTGCACGACTACCGCCTGGAGCCCGGCTGCCTGCAACTGGAGATCACCGAAAACTTCATCATGAGCCAGGCCGAAGAAGCCCTCGATGTGCTGCACGAACTCAAACGTTTGGGCGTCCAACTGGCGATCGACGACTTCGGCACTGGGTATTCCTCCCTCAGCTACCTCAAACGCTTGCCGCTGGACTTCCTTAAGATCGACCAATCCTTCGTCCGCGGCCTGCCCGATGACCCCCACGACGTTGCCATCGTGCGCGCCATCATCGCCCTGGGCCACAGCATGCAATTCACCATCATTGCCGAAGGCGTGGAAAACCCCGCACAACAAGCCTTCCTTGCCGACGAAGGCTGCGAACAGATGCAAGGCTACATCGTCAGCCTGCCTTTGCCGCCGGAGCTTTTTGCCGCCACGTTCCTTCGTATGACAGTTGAGGATTTTTCGGATAGCACAGCGAGGAAACCATCGCTATAATCCGCGACCTGTTAAGGGCCTATAGCTCAGTTGGTCAGAGCAGAGGACTCATAATCCTTTGGTCCACGGTTCAAGTCCGTGTGGGCCCACCAACTCCAAAGCCGCGCATTGCGCGGCTTTCGCGTTTCTGGCGTTTGATAAATAGCAGCCAATAATCTCAAAAAGCCTGACACCGTCCACAAAACGTCCATAGCTCACTTGGCAAACAACTGCCCAATATCTTTGAACGCCTTGAATTCCAGTGCATTCCCGCACGGATCAAACAGGAACAACGTGACCTGCTCCCCCACCTGCCCCTTGAAGCGAATATGCGGTTCCAGCACGAACTTCGTCTGCCTGGCTTGCAGGCGCTCGGCCAGGGCATGCCAGTCTTCCCACCCCAACACCACACCAAAATGCGGCACGGGCACGTCGTGGCCATCGACTGCGTTAGTGTGCGCCGCTTGCTGGGACGCGGTCTGCGGGTGTTCGTGGATCACCAGTTGATGGCCGAAGAAGTTGAAGTCGACCCAGTGTTCGCTGGAACGCCCTTCCTCCAGGCCGAAGACCTTACGGTAGAAGTACCGCGCAGCCGCCAGATCGAATACAGGAATTGCCAGGTGAAAAGGAGCGAGTGCCATCAGGTCAACCCTCTTTTGGATTTTTGAATGCCTGGGAGTTTAGCCTTGCTCCCGCCGATGAAAAGACGATAGTTTTCGCGCCGAGCTCAAATAATTTCGATGATTTAAGGGGCCGAAGCTGCGCGAATCGCAGCCCTCGTCTCGGTCTCTCGCCATGGCACCTTTGCGGCCACCAGGCTACTTGCTGGCCGGCGCAAGCCTGTAACATGCCCGCCCATCGCCGCCTTCACTGGAGTTCCGCCCTTGTCTGTCCTGGATGAAATCGATCGCCAACTGATCGCCGCGCTGCAGATCAATGCCCGCGAAAGCGTGGCCATGCTGGCCCGCCAACTGGGCATCGCGCGCACCACGGTCACCTCGCGCCTGGCGCGCCTGGAGAAAACCCAAGTGATCACCGGTTATGGCGTGCGCCTGGGCCAGCGCGTGGTGGATGGCGGCCTGCAGGCCTATGTTGGCATCACCGTACAGCCGCGCTCCGGTAAAGAAGTACTGCGCAGGCTCAGCGCCATGGCTCAGGTGCAACAGCTGTGCGCGGTGAGCGGCGAGTTCGATTATGTGGCGTGGTTGCGCACCGATTCGCCGGAACAGTTGGACCAACTGCTGGACCAGATCGGCAGCGTCGACGGTGTGGAGAAAACCACCACGTCGATCATCCTCAGTAACAAATTGGATCGCGGCCAGCCAATTTGACTAATCATCTCGTCATATTGACTAAAATCAATCCAATCCGACGACACATTGCGTCTTATTAACGATCACAACCGTCCCTAAACTGGCTGCCATCTTTTCCTATACTCAGCGGGTCGCGTCCCGCCAAGCCGTCAGTAAGGTCAGCCATGAGCATTCCGTCCAGCACCATCAGCAAGACCAATCGCCACCCTGCCGACGGCAAAAAACCCATCACCATCTTTGGCCCGGACTTTCCGTTTGCATTCGATGACTGGATTGAACATCCGGCCGGCCTGGGCAGCATTCCCGCCGAACACCATGGCGCCGAGGTGGCGATCGTCGGCGCCGGCATCGCCGGGCTGGTTGCGGCTTACGAGCTGATGAAGCTGGGCCTCAAACCGGTGGTGTATGAAGCCTCGAAAATGGGCGGCCGCTTGCGTTCCCAGGCGTTTGAAGGGGCCGAAGGCATCATTGCCGAACTCGGCGGCATGCGCTTCCCGGTGTCGTCCACCGCGTTCTACCACTATGTAGACAAACTGGGTCTGGACACCAAACCGTTCCCCAACCCACTGACACCCGCCTCCGGCAGTACCGTGATCGACCTTGAAGGTCAGACCCACTACGCACAAAAATTGTCGGATCTGCCGGCCCTGTTCCAGGAAGTGGCTGACGCCTGGGCCGATGCGCTGGAGGCCGGTTCGCAGTTCGGCGATATCCAGCAGGCCATCCGCGACCGCGACGTGCCGCGCCTCAAGGCCCTGTGGAACAAGCTGGTGCCGTTGTGGGACGACCGCACGTTTTATGATTTTGTCGCCACTTCCAAAGCCTTCGCCAAACTGTCGTTTCACCACCGCGAAGTGTTCGGCCAGGTCGGTTTCGGCACCGGAGGCTGGGACTCGGACTTCCCCAACTCGATGTTGGAGATATTCCGCGTGGTGATGACCAACTGCGACGACCACCAGCACCTGGTGGTCGGCGGCGTGGCCCAGGTGCCCATGGGCATCTGGCGCCATGTGCCGGAACGTTGCGCCCACTGGCCGGCCGGCACCAGCCTCAGCACACTGCACCGTGGCGCGCCACGGGCTGGGGTCAAGCGTATCGCCCACGCCGCCAATGGCCGCTTTGCCGTCACCGACACCTACGGCGACACCCGCGAATACGCTGCCGTGCTGACCACCTGCCAGAGCTGGCTGCTGACCACCCAGATCGAGTGCGATGAAACCCTGTTCTCGCAAAAGATGTGGATGGCACTGGACCGCACTCGCTACATGCAGTCCTCGAAAACCTTCGTGATGGTCGACCGCCCGTTCTGGAAGGACAAAGATCCGGAAACCGGCCGTGACCTGATGAGCATGACCCTCACCGACCGTCTGACCCGGGGCACTTACCTGTTCGACAATGGCGACGACAAGCCTGGGGTGATCTGCCTGTCCTACTCGTGGATGAGCGATGCGCTGAAGATGCTGCCGCAGCCCATCGATAAACGGGTGAAACTGGCCCTGGACGCGTTGAGCAAGATCTACCCGAAAGTCGACATCAAGGCGCGCATCATCGGCGACCCGATCACCGTGTCCTGGGAGGCCGACCCGCATTTCCTCGGAGCCTTCAAAGGCGCGCTGCCTGGGCACTATCGTTATAACCAGCGCATGTATGCGCACTTTATGCAAAAGGACATGCCTGCCGAACAACGCGGGATCTTCATCGCCGGGGACGACGTGTCCTGGACACCCGCGTGGGTGGAAGGCGCGGTACAAACCTCACTGAATGCCGTATGGGGCATCATGAATCACTTTGGCGGTCGCACTCACCCCGAAAACCCGGGGCCAGGTGATGTGTTCGACGAGATCGGACCAATCGCCCTCGCCGATTAAGGAGCCAGGCCATGCGTGTCGCGATCTACCAATGCCCACCGCTGCCGCTGGATGTGGCCGCGAACCTCAAACGCTTGCACACCGTGGCGCACGAGGCGTCCGGCAGCGCCGATGTGTTGGTGCTGCCGGAGATGTTTCTGACCGGCTATAACATCGGGGCCAAAGCCGCCGGGGCGCTGGCCGAAGCGCCGGACGGGGACTCGGCGCAAGCGATTGCCAAGCTGGCGAAAAACGCCGGCCTGGCCATCCTGTATGGCTACCCGGAACGGGCCAATGACGGGCAGATCTACAACGCCGTGCAACTGATCGACGCCAACGGTCAGCGCCTGTGCAATTACCGCAAGACTCATTTGTTCGGCGATCTGGACCACTCGATGTTCAGTGCCGGGGACGATGATTTCCCGCTGGTGGAACTCAACGGCTGGAGGCTCGGGATGCTGATCTGTTACGACTTGGAGTTCCCGGAAAACACCCGGCGCCTGGCCCTGGCCGGCGCCGAACTGATTCTGGTGCCCACCGCGAATATGGTGCCGTTCGATTTCGTCGCCGACGTAACCGTGCGAGCGCGGGCCTTCGAGAACCAGTGCTACGTGGCTTACGCCAACTACTGCGGGAACGAAGAGGACATTCACTATTGCGGGCAGAGCAGCCTGGCAGCACCGAATGGCGAGCGCATCGCCCTCGCAGGTCTGGATGAGGCCTTGATTGTCGGCACCCTGGATCACCAGGCAATCCTCAACGCGCGCATGGCCAATGACTATTTGCAGGACCGTCGCCCCGAGCTGTACGGCACGCTGCACAAGCCCTGATCCCGCAGGTTTGCTAGCATGAGCGCTTCCCACGCTTTGGAAGTGCCCATGCCCGCCCCGGCCTACCCTCACCCTGCCACCCTGACTCTGGCCAACGGCCTGCGTGTCACCCTGCACGCTGCACCCCATTTAAAGCGCTGCGCCGCTGTGGTGCGGGTGGCCGCCGGTAGCCATGATGCGCCCTTGGCGTGGCCGGGGTTGGCGCACTTTCTGGAACACCTGTTGTTCCTGGGGACTGAGCGCTTTCCGACAGGCGAAGGGCTGATGACCTACGTGCAGCAGCATGGCGGACAGGTCAACGCCAGCACCCGTGAACGCACCACCGAATTTTTCTTCGAACTGCCGGTGTCGAACGTTGCACAAGGGCTGGAGCGGTTGGCGGATATGCTGGCGCGCCCACGCCTGGCACTGGACGATCAGCTACGGGAGCGCGAAGTGCTGCAAGCGGAGTTCGTGGCCTGGTCCCAAGACGCCAAGGCCCAGCAGCAAGTGGCCTTGCTCGAAGGTGTGGCGAACGGTCATCCGCTGCGCGACTTCCATGCCGGCAACCGGGACAGCCTGCCGGTGGAAACCGAGGCCTTTCAGCAAGGCTTGAGGACATTTCACGCGCAGTTCTATCAGAGCGGGCAGATGACACTGAGCCTGGCCGGTCCCCAACCGCTGGATCAACTCCAAGCCCTGGCGCACCGCTTCGGCGAAATCATCGTCCCCGGTTCCGGACAACCACAGGTGGCACCACCAGCCCTGATGCAAAGCCAGCCCCAGGGTTATCGCCATGTCGCCGGACAGCATCTGCACCACGTCATCGCCTGCAACGCACCACGTGAAGCCCTGGAGTTCCTGTGTACCTGGCTCAACAACCCAGCGCCCGGCGGCCTATTGGCCGAACTGCAAGCCCAAGGCCTGGCCACCGCGTTGCACGCCAGCGTGCTCTATCACTTCGCCGGGCAGGCGCTGTTGGACATCGACGTTACGCTCAGCCAGCCAGGCGAGCCGGCAGCTCAGGTTGAAGCGTTGCTGCACGACTGGCTGGGCTTTTTCGCACACAGTGATTGGACGTCACTGCGCGAAGAGTTCGCCCGATTGACCGCGCGCCAGCGGCAGGTCCAGGGCGCATTGGCCCTGGCCCGCAACGACCGCGAAGCCCTGTCGGATCAGGACATCACCGCGCTGCGCACGCTGCTGGATTCACTGCACCTGCCATGCGCTCGGCACTTATGGCAACTGCCCCCCCACAACCCCTTCCTGCGCCCACCGGTCAAAGACCAACGCGCCGGCTTGATTCGTGGCCAGACCAGCGCCCATCGCGGCTTGCGCACCTTTGCCCAGGACCGCTCGCGGGGCCGTAGGGACGCAGCCGCGCTGACCTTCAGCCAGGCCCTACCCATAGACAGCCAGGAAGGTGCGCTGTACTTGAACTGGCGATTTGACTCGCGCGCGCCGTCCGGGCTGGAAGGTGCGCTGCATGCTTTGAGCGAAAACGCTCGCCAAGCGGGGCTTGAGTTGACCGTTGAAACGATCGGCCATGATTGGCGGGTCAGTCTGGTCGGGCTTCACGCGCTCATGCCGACGGTACTTGAAGCGTTAGCGCAAAATCTGACGCAAGCACAGGAAACACCCGACACCACGCCGCCGCTGCTCGCCATTCGTACGCTGCTTAA
The DNA here is from genome assembly GCF_042610415.1 of Pseudomonas sp. MD330_10. Lineage (NCBI taxonomy): Bacteria > Pseudomonadati > Pseudomonadota > Gammaproteobacteria > Pseudomonadales > Pseudomonadaceae > Pseudomonas > Pseudomonas sp. MD330_10. Next base: position 70,672 of record NZ_JBHGZU010000012.1, on the reverse strand, counting down.
AGCGCTGCCCGCCTGCTGCGCAGAGACCACGGCCGCAGATGCACATGACACCGTGTCCTGGAACACCGCGCGTTGGCATGGGCTGGGAGTAGGTTTGCCGCCGGCGTGCGAGGCGCTGATAAAGACAGCGGCCGCGCGACTGCCGGGGCAACCGACGAGCATTGAACGCCACACCCGAGACCTCAAAGGCCAACGCGTATGGCATGAGGTCAACACTGACGCCAGCGAAGCAGCCCTGCTGCTGTTCTGTCCGACACCCAGCCCTTCCCTGGCGGATGAAGCCGCGTGGCGCCTGCTCGCTCATCGGGTCCAGGGGCCGTTTTACCAACGCCTGCGGGTGGAACAGCAGATCGGCTACGCCGTGTTCAGTGGTATCCGACAGATCAGCGGGCAGACCGGCCTGTTGTTTGGCGTGCAATCGCCCCATCTGTCGCTGGATGAAATTGTGCAGCAGCTGCACAGTTTCCTGGAGCAGCTGCCTGGGCTGATCGAAGACGACACCGACTTGGGCAACGCGGCCCTGGCGCAGCAGTTCGCTGTCGATACCCTCCCCACCGCACAGGCGTCGCAACTGATTTGGCACTCGCACCTGGCGGGCCATCCGTCGGATTATCTCGCGCTGCTTCAACGACATATCCGTGACTGCACGCACGCAGACCTGCAGCGCGCCGCTCAGCAGCTGAACCACGCCGCTGGTGGCTGGCACTGCGTGGCCAACGGCCCACACACAGCGAACGCTTGGCCTCTCAATAACTGATCATTGCCGCCCCTGTAACAGCCTTTTTCCACCAAGACAGCGCTAACTTGAAAAGAATTAAGTAACATTCCCACGCACGCATCTGAACATCTCCGACAGGAGGTGGACTATATGTATTACTTGGTAGTAAACGTCCCATCCCTTCGTAGGAGTAAGAATATGACCTGGTCCAAACCTGCTTACACTGATCTGCGCATCGGTTTCGAAGTCACCATGTACTTCGCCAGCCGTTAATCCGCTGGGTATTACAACGCCTCGGTTCGCCCGGGGCGTTTTTGTTTTGAGCTTTGCTTGATGGAGCGACCATGTTTGTCCAGATCCTAGGTTCCGCCGCCGGCGGCGGTTTCCCGCAGTGGAACTGCAATTGCGTGAACTGCGCAGGCTTTCGTGACGGCAGCCTGCGGGCCCAAGCGCGCACCCAGTCGTCCATCGCGATTTCCGATGACGGCGTCAATTGGGTGCTGTGCAATGCCTCGCCGGATATTCGTGCGCAACTGCAAGGCTTCGCGCCCATGCAACCGGGCCGCGCCCTGCGTGACACCGGCATCAGCGCGATCATCCTGATGGACAGCCAGATCGACCACACCACCGGCCTGCTGAGCCTGCGCGAGGGCTGCCCGCATCAAGTGTGGTGCACCGACATGGTCCACGAGGACCTGAGCAGCGGCTTCCCGTTGTTCACCATGCTGACCCATTGGAACGGCGGCCTGGCCTGGAACCGTATCGAGCTGGATGCAAGCTTCACCATCCCGGCTTGCCCCAACCTGCGTTTCACTCCGCTGCCGTTGCGCAGCGCGGCGCCGCCCTACTCGCCGCACCGATTCGACCCACACCCGGGCGACAATATCGGTCTGATCGTCGAAGACCTGCGCACCGGCGGCAAACTCTTCTATGCCCCGGGCCTGGGCAAAGTCGACGCGCCATTGCTCGACATCATGGCAAGCAGCGATTGCCTGCTGGTGGACGGCACGATGTGGGACGACGATGAAATGCAGCGCCGTGGCGTCGGCACCCGTACCGGCCGCGAGATGGGCCACCTGGCACAGACCGGCCCCGGCGGCATGCTGGAAGTGCTTGAGCAGTTGCCACAGCAGCGCAAGGTGCTTATCCACATCAACAACACCAACCCAATCCTCGACGAAGATTCCCCCGAGCGGGCCGAGCTGGCGCGGCGCAATGTGGAAGTGGCTTACGACGGCATGAGCATTGAATTGTAGGAGCAAGCGAAATGACTGATACACCGCTGACGCGCGACGCATTCGAACAGGCCCTGCGGGCCAAGGGCGCCTTCTATCATATTCATCACCCCTACCATGTGGCGATGTACGAAGGCCGCGCCACCCGCGAGCAGATCCAAGGCTGGGTTGCCAACCGCTTCTACTACCAGGTGAACATTCCGCTGAAGGACGCCGCAATCCTGGCCAACTGCCCGGACCGTGAAATCCGTCGCGAGTGGATCCAGCGCCTGCTCGACCACGACGGCGCGCCCGGCGAAGACGGCGGCATCGAAGCCTGGCTGCGCCTGGGCCAGGCCGTGGGTCTGGACCCCGACCAACTGCGTTCCCAGGAACTGGTACTGCCCGGCGTGCGCTTTGCGGTGGACGCTTACGTCAATTTCGCCCGCCGCGCCAGCTGGCAGGAAGCGGCCAGCAGCTCGCTGACCGAACTGTTCGCGCCGCAGATCCACCAGTCGCGCCTCGACAGCTGGCCACAGCATTACCCATGGATAGACCCGGCCGGCTACGAATACTTCCGTACCCGTCTGGGCCAGGCTCGCCGCGATGTGGAACACGGTCTGGCGATTACGCTGCAGCACTACACCACCCGTGAGGGCCAGGAGCGCATGCTGGAAATTCTCCAGTTCAAACTGGACATTCTGTGGAGCATGCTGGACGCCATGAGCATGGCCTATGAACTGAACCGCCCGCCGTATCACAGCGTGACCGACCAGCGGGTGTGGCATAAAGGGATCACCCTATGAGCTTTGATCGCAGCAAGACACCCACCTGGCGTCCGGGTTATCGATTCCAATACGAGCCGGCGCAAAAGGGTCACGTGCTGCTCTATCCCGAGGGCATGATCAAGCTCAACGACAGCGCGGCGTTGATCGGGGGGTTGATCGACGGAGAGCGCGACGTCGCGGCGATCATTGCCGAGCTGGATAAACAGTTCCCCGGCGTGCCAGAGCTGGGTGACGACATCGAGCAATTCATGGAGGTCGCCCGTGCAGAGCACTGGATTACCCTTGCCTGAGAAACCGCCGATTGGTCTGCCGCTTTGGCTGTTGGCTGAGCTGACCTATCGTTGCCCGCTGCAATGTCCGTACTGCTCCAACCCCCTGGACTTCGCCGAGCAGGGCAAGGAGCTGAGCACCGAGCAATGGTTCAAGGTATTTCGCGAAGCCCGCGAGATGGGCGCCGCGCAACTGGGTTTTTCCGGGGGCGAACCGCTGGTGCGCCAAGACCTTGCGGAGCTGATCGGCGAAGCACGCAGGCTGGGGTTCTATACCAACCTGATCACCTCCGGCATCGGCCTGACCGAGCAGAAGATCAGCGACTTCAAGAAAGCCGGCCTGGATCATATCCAGATCAGCTTCCAGGCCAGCGACGAACAGGTGAACAACCTGCTGGCCGGCTCGAAAAAAGCATTTGCGCAAAAGCTGGAAATGGCCCGCGCGGTAAAAGCGCATGGCTATCCGATGGTGCTGAACTTCGTCACCCATCGGCACAACATCGACAAGATCGACCGCATTATCGAGCTGTGCATCGCCTTGGAAGCGGATTTCGTCGAACTCGCCACCTGCCAGTTCTATGGCTGGGCGCAGCTCAATCGTGTGGGTCTGTTGCCGACTCGGGAGCAACTGGTACGCGCCGAACGCATCACCAATGAATACCGCGCCAAGCTCGAAGCCGAAGGCCATCCGTGCAAATTGATCTTCGTAACGCCGGACTACTATGAGGAGCGCCCGAAAGCCTGCATGAACGGCTGGGGCAGTATCTTTCTGACGGTGACACCGGACGGCACTGCGCTGCCTTGTCACGGCGCCCGACAAATGCCGGTGCAATTTCCCAATGTGCGCGACCACAGCATGCAGCACATCTGGTACGACTCTTTCGGTTTCAATCGCTTTCGCGGCTACGACTGGATGCCCGAGCCGTGTCGTTCATGCGATGAGAAGGAAAAAGACTTCGGTGGCTGCCGCTGCCAGGCGTTCATGCTCACGGGCGATGCCAGCAATGCCGACCCGGTGTGCAGCAAGTCCGAGCATCACGGCATCATCCTCAATGCACGGGAAGAAGCCGAACACGCCACCCAGACCATCGAGCAACTGGCCTTCCGCAACGAGCGCAACTCACGGCTCATCGCGAAAGGCTGAAGCCTCAACGCTTGGCGATGATATACACCGCATGGACGATGCCTGGGATGTAACCGCACAGGGTCAGCAGAATATTCAGCCAGAACGCGCCGCCGAAACCTACCTGCAGGAACACACCCAATGGCGGCAACAGAATGGCGATGATGATACGAATGAAATCCATGGGTCAGCTCCAATCAATCGGCTCGTGCGAGCCGTGTAGCTAATCGACCTTGGGTGTTCGTGAGGGTTCAGTGGATCTGGCACGAAGCCATGCGTTAACGATCAGGCAAAAAAAAACACCCCCAGCCAAAAGAATCAGGCTGGGGGCGTTGCGTATACCGCGAGACGGTTCAGGAATTGGGGTTAAACGGCAATGCCTTTGCGGCACTGCAATTGCGCGGTGCGCACGCGGGAGAAGGCGCGGGCCAGGCGCAGGAGCATTTCGTCAATGTTGCCTTTGCTCACGGTCAGCGCGGGGGTGAAGCGCAGGCAGTCGGGCTGTGGCGCGGTGAGGATCAGTCCTTCATGTAATGCCGCGTTGACCACTGCATCCGCGGAGTCTTCCGACAACGTCAGCCCCCATAGCAGGCCGTGGCCGCGCACGGCGCCATGGTTATAGCGGTAAGCCAGGCGAGCCAGGCCTTCGCTCAGATAGAGGCCGGTCTCACACACCTGCTCAAGAAAACCGTGTTCCAGCACGCTGTTGAGAACGGCGACACCGGCCGCCGCCATCAGCGCATTGCCATGATGGGTGCCTTCCAGCTCGCCGACATCGAAGCAGCACGCGTTGCCACGCGCCAGCAGCGCCGCCAATGGCACGCCGCCGCCTAGGCCCTTGCCCAGGGTGATGATGTCGGCGCGCACGCCATAGTGCTGCTCGGCCAGTAGTGTTCCGCAACGGCCGATGCCGGTTTGCACTTCATCGAGGATCAGCAAAATCCCCAACTCCCGGCACAGCCGTTCGACGCCCTTGAGGTAGTGCTCGCTGGCGGGCACCACGCCGGCGCCCTGGATCGGCTCAAGCATGATCGCCACCGTCTGAGCGTCCACCGCCGCGTGCAATGCCGGCAAGTCGTTGAATGGCACATGACTGAAGCCTGGCAATTGCGGCTCAAAGCGGTTTTCCTGGGCGCCCGACGAGGCGGCGAGTGCCGCGAAGCTGCGGCCATGTCGAGCGTTGCTCGCACTGATAATGCGATAGGCCCCGCCGCGGTGCAGTTGGCCCCACTTACGCGCCAGTTTGATGGCCGCTTCACACGCCTCCGCGCCGCTGTTAAGCAGGTAGGCCTGGTCGCTGCCCGTGCGATGGCACAAGCGTTCGACCAAGTTGAGTTGCGCACGGTTGTGCAGGGCCATGCCGGGATTGATCAATGCCTGGGTCTGGTCGGCCAGGGCGTTGATCAACACCTGCGGGCTGTGACCAAGGCTGTTGGCAGCATTGCCCTGACTGAAATCCAGATAGGCGCGGTCGTCGCTGTCCCACAACCAAGAGCCCTGGCCGCGTACGAACACTTGCGGGGGCTTAGCGACGGTGGGCATCAGCGCATCACTGGACGGTTCATCGGGCGTCGAATCCAGTACCAAGTCATCCAGGCTAGGCGCGGGCCGGCGTAAGGTAAACAGATTCACACTTCACCCCCGACAGCAAGCGGACATTGTCCACTCACGACTTGGATGTTTTTTGAGTTGCCTATGTAAACGCTATTAAAAAGAACGCTGCTCATTGCACGATCCGGCCCTGTAAGCCCTGCGAATAGGCGCTAGACTAGGCGCCTCGGCGGCCTTCGGCCATTTCGTTTTTCCAGCTTTTTCGATAAGCAAACCTTATGGATTTTAAGCAACTGCGTTATTTCGTCGCGGTGTATGAAGAAGGCCATGTGGGGCGGGCCGCAGAACGTCTATCGATCTCCCAGCCGGCGCTGTCGCAGCAGATCCGCCATCTGGAACAGCACTTGGACGTCAGCCTATTCGAACGCAGCAGCAAACGCCTGCTGCCGACGCTGGCGGCGCACACGCTGTATAACCATGCACTGCCGCTGATTGATGGCATGCAACACGCCGTCGAAGCGTTGCGCAACTTCAAAGGCCAGGCATTGCGCACGTTGGCCATCGGCGTGCTGCAGACCGTGCATACCAGCCTGGTGCCACAGATGCTCGAACGGGTGCGCAAGGCCCAACCGCATCTGGTGGTGCAGATCTACGAATTGACCGGGCTGGAGATTGAACGGCGACTGCTCAACGGCTCGCTGGACATCGGCATCAGCTACCTGCCGCCGCGTCAGCCGGGGTTGCAAGGCGTGTTGCTGTACGAAGATGAGCTGAAGGTGGTGATCCCTGAGGATCATCCTTTGCGGGAATTCAAGAAAGTGTCGCTGAAACAGGCGGCTGAGTTGCCGATGTTGCTGCTGGGGGAAGAGTTTCAGATCCGACAAATCTGGCAAGGCCAACTTGCTAACCTCGGGCGGCGCCCGCAGGTACAGGCCGAACTCAATACCATGGTGGGGATTCTCGACAGCTTGCCGCACACCCGGTTGGCCACCGTGCTGCCGGGACGCTCCCAGGACGAACACAACAGTCAGTCACTGCTGTGGAAACCCCTGAGCGAACCACGGGTGCCCTTGAAAGTCGGCCTGGTGTGTCGCGATGTGCAGCGCCAACAGGCAACGATGGCCTTGTTGCGCACCTTGCTTGAAGACGTGATGAATGCCCCGCAGACGCCCGCCTGACTTTTTCGCGGGCAAAAGAAAACCCCGCCGAAGCGGGGCTTTGCAGACTGTTTCCCTGACATCCATTTCACTCCGCCGTCCTGGCAGAATCCTACGTGTCCGTGTTGTTGCTTTGCGCTTCCTGCGCGACGTCCATGTGAAGTAGATTATCGATGGATCCAATGTGGCGATAGAGGACGATTAGCAGCACGTCATGTAAGAGATTGCTTACACGCCCTCCAAGCCTTTAGAACTGGGCTTCATCCAGCAAAAATAGCGATTCGCTACCGGCTTTTACCGACGCACACAACGAGTGGATACGCGGCAGCAGGCGCGCAAAGTAGAAGCGTGCAGTGCCCAGTTTGCTGGCGTAGAAGTCGTCCTCGGTTTCCTTGCCCCATGCGGCCTTGGCCATGCGTGCCCACATATAGGCATAGGCCATGTAACCAAACGCATGCAAATACTCCACCGACGCCGCGCCGATTTCGTTCGGGTTGGTTTTGGCGCGATCAAGCACCCAGGCCGTCAGCTCATCCAGGTTATCCACCGCCGCGTTCAGCGGACGGATGAACTCGCCCAGCTCAGCCCCGGCTGTCGCGGTGAACTGGCGAACCTCGTCGGCGAACAAACGATAGAACGCGCCGCCGCTGCCAACGATCTTGCGCCCCATCAAGTCCAGGGCCTGGATGCCATTGGTGCCTTCGTAGATTTGGGTGATGCGCACATCGCGCACCAATTGTTCCTGGCCCCATTCACGAATGTAGCCGTGGCCGCCAAACACTTGCTGACCCAGCACGGTGGTTTCCAGGCCCAAGTCGCTGAGGAACGCCTTGGCCACCGGCGTGAGCAAGGCCACCAGGTTGTCGGCGCGCTCGCGGGCGGCGGCATCGTCGCTGAACTTGGCGATATCCAATTGGGTGGCTACGTAGGTGGAGAACGCACGGCCACCTTCGTTCGACGCTTTCATGGTCAGTAGCATGCGACGCACGTCCGGATGGACGATGATCGGGTCGGCCACTTTGTCCTTGGCCTGGGCGCCGGTCGGCGCACGGCTTTGCAAGCGGTCACGCGCGTACTCGATGGCGTTCTGGTAGGAACGCTCACCGGACGCCAGACCCTGAATGCCTACGCCCAGACGCTCGTAGTTCATCATGGTGAACATCGCCGCCAGACCACGGTTAGGCTCGCCCACCAAATAACCCACGGCTTCGTCGAAGTTCATCACGCAGGTAGCGGACGCCTGGATGCCCATCTTGTGTTCGATGGAGCCGCAGCTCACTGGGTTACGCGCGCCCAGGCTGCCATCGGCATTGACCATAAACTTAGGCACCAGGAACAGCGAGATGCCCTTGGGACCGGCCGGCGCATCGGGCAACTTGGCCAACACCAGGTGGATGATGTTTTCGGTCAGGTCGTGCTCGCCGCCGGTGATAAAGATTTTGGTCCCGCTGACCTTGTAGGAACCGTCCGCCTGCGGCTCGGCCTTGGTGCGGATAATCCCCAGGTCGGTACCGGCATGGGCTTCGGTGAGGCACATGGAACCGGCCCACTCGCCGGAATACATCTTCGGCAGGTAGGTGGCTTTCAAGTCTTCGTTGGCGTGGGTCGCGATCGACACGCAGGCGCCGGAGGTCAGCATTGGGTACAGGCCGAACGCCAGGCTCGACGAGTTGATCATCTCTTCAACCTGGGCCGACACCGCCTTGGGCATGCCCATGCCGCCAAACGCGGGGTCGCCACCCACGCCCACCCAGCCGCCTTCGGCGTAGGTTTTATAGGCCTGTGGGAATCCATCCGGCGTCGATACCACCGTGTCCGCCCAGCGGCAACCTTGCTCATCGCCGCCGCGGCTGAGCGGGGCGATGCATTTGGCGGTGACTTTGCCGGCTTCTTCGAGGATCGCCTCAACGGTTTCGGCATCTACGCTGTCTGCCAACGCCGGCAACTGAGCCCAGGTGTTGGCGACGTCGAACACTTCGTTGAGGACGAAGCGCATATCCCGCAGCGGCGCTTTGTAATCAGCCATGGCAAACCTCGTTAGAACGTAAAAAGTGATTCGGTAGGATCGGTTTTACAGGCCCCGAGTGTAACCGAACAACTTTTGAGACACATAGGGTCTGCTTGTGACTGACAAGTATTTTTAAGTCACCCCAACATAAATGCCTCCGCAGGCAGACTCATCAGGCACTCACTCCCCGCCTCCACCGCCGCACGATGAGTGATGGTGCGCGGCAACAGGCGTTTAAAGTAGAACTCGCAGGTGGCCAACTTGGCCTTGGCGAACTCGCCGTCGCTGTGGGACTGCGCGGCAATGGCCATGCGTAGCCACAAGTAGGCGAGGATGATGTACCCGCTGTACATCAAGTAATCCACAGCCGCCGCGCCCACTTCGTCCGGGTTCTTCATCGCGGCCATGCCCACCTTGGTGGTTAACTCGCCCCATTCCTGGTTCAACTGATTGAGCTGCGCCACATACCCCTTGAGCTGCGGGTGTTCGGCATTCGCAGCGCAGAACTTATGCACGATCTTGGTAAACCCACGTAGCAACTTACCTTGGCTGCCCAGCACCTTACGGCCCAGCAGGTCGAGGGCCTGGATGCCGTTGGTGCCTTCGTAGATCGGTGCGATCCGCGCATCCCGCGCCAATTGCTCCATGCCCCATTCGCGGATGTAGCCGTGGCCGCCGAAGATCTGCATGCCGAGGTTGGTCACCTCCAGGCCGGTATCGGTCATGAAGGCTTTGCAGATCGGTGTGAGGAAGGCCAACAGGTCTTCGGCCTCCTGGCGCTGGGCGGCGGCGTCGCCCAGGTGGGCGGTGTCCAGCAGTTGCGCGGTGAAATAGGCCAGCGCCCGATTGCCTTCGTTGAAGGCCTTCATGGTCAACAGCATGCGTCGCACGTCGGCGTGCACGATGATCGGGTCGGCAGGCTTGTCCGGGGCCTTGGGGCCGGTCAGAGAACGCATTTGCAGGCGGTCATTGGCGTACTTGATCGCGCCCTGGAAACTCGCCTCGCCATTGCACAGCCCCTGCATGCCGGTGCCCAGGCGCGCGTGGTTCATCATGGTGAACATGCAGTTGAGGCCTTTATTGGCCTCGCCGATCAGAAAGCCTTTGGCGCCGTCGAAGTTCAGCACGCACGTAGCCGAGGCCTTGATGCCCATCTTGTGTTCGATGGAGCCGCAGTGCACCGCATTACGCTCGCCGGAATCGGCGTGGAACTTGGGCACGATAAACAACGAAATACCTTTGGTACCCGCCGGTGCGTCCGGCAGTTTGGCCAGCACCAGGTGGATGATATTGGCGCTCAGATCGTGCTCGCCGGCCGAAATGAAAATCTTGCTACCGGTGACGGCGTAGCTGCCGTCCGCCTGGGGCACGGCGCGGGTTTTGATCAGGCCCAGGTCGGTGCCGCAGTGGGCTTCGGTCAGGCACATGGTGCCGGTCCATTCGCCGGCGGTGAGTTTGCTCAGGTAGGTGTCTTTCTGTTCGGCGGTGCCATGGGCGTGGATCGCCGACATGGCGCCGTGGGTCAAGCCGGGGTACATGCCCCACGACGTATTGCTGGAGCCGATCATCTCGCTGAGCACCAGGCCCAGTGATTGCGGCAAGCCTTGACCACCGTAGGCCGGGTCGGCCGCGACGCCGTGCCAGCCACCTTCCACGTACTGGGCGAACGCTTCTTTGAAGCCCTTGGGTGTGGTCACAACGCCATTGTCGAAATGGCAGCCCTCTTCATCACCGCTACGGTTGAGCGGCGAGAGCACGTTCTCGCAGAATTTCGCACCTTCTTCGAGGATGGCACTGACCATGTCCGGGCTGGCGTCCGTCGCGCCCAATGCCGCGTAGTGACCGTGGAAATCAAACACGTTGTCGATCAAAAAGCGCATGTCGCGCAGGGGAGCTTTGTACTCAGGCATGGCGATGTCTCCAGCGGCAGATCGCTCCAACCTACCGCCGGCCGGCACGCCGTTCAATCACTGTAGGGCCGCTGAATACACCGCCATTACTCAACCGGCAGCGCTCTGCATGCGTACCGCGCCACGGCGGTTCTGGCCGGCCGCGATTACGCAGTTACGTCCCGCGCCCTTGGCCGCGTACAGCGCCTGGTCGGCGGATTTGAGTACTTCTTCCGGCGTGCGTTGCTCCACCTGGCGCTCGGCCACACCGATGCTGACCGTCACCGAGACACTCGACGCCCCGCTACCCGCCCGACGTTGACGGCCCTGTTGGTCATCCTGCGGACGGTCCGCGTTGCGCAGCTTGATATCGTAGTTGGCGACGATCTCGCGGATCTCCTCCAAGTGCGGCAGGCACTCATCCAGGGTCTTGCCGGCGAATACCACGGCAAACTCTTCCCCGCCGTAACGGTAGGCGCGCCCGCCGCCGTTGACCTTGGACAGCTTGCTCGCCACCAGGCGCAACACCTGATCGCCCACATCATGGCCGTGGGTGTCGTTGAAGCGCTTGAAGTGATCGACGTCGGTCATCGCCAGCACATAGTTGCGCCCCAGGCGCTGCATGCGCTCGTTGAGGGCCCGCCGCCCGGGCAGGCCGGTCAACTCGTCACGGAATGCCATTTGATATGCCTCATGGGCTACGCCGGCGGCGATCATCAACATGACCTGGCTGCACATGATGTTCAGGGTGAACGGCAGGATGAACGTTTGCGGCAGCATCCAGAACAACCCCATCACGCCCACCAATTGCGCCGCATGCAGCGGACGCGGCTGGTACCAGTACTGCGCGGCAAGGGTGACGAAACCAATCAGAAACATCGGGTATGACAGTTGAATCAGGCTCATCCAGCTGCCATGCAGCGCCGGCCAGCGAATTTCCGCCAGCCAGTTCAGCAGCGCCTGGGGATAACTTTGCTCCAAGGCCAGCGCGACACTGCCGACGGCCAGCAGCACGGCGCAGCGTGCGACAAAGTCGCGGAACAGATGGGTTTTTTCCTGCCACAGCGCATAAATGCTGAACAGCAACGGCAACAACAGGCAGCACAGATGAAACACCACCGCTGCGTCTTCACGCACGCGGCCGTTATCGCGGTAGTAATCGGTCTGGGTATCGAGCAGGAAGTAAGCGACGTACACCGTGATCATCAGAAACAGTTCGCGCTGACGGCGGTACACCGCGCAATACGAGCCGCCGAGCAACAGCACCAGGGTCGGCAACACGTTGAACAGCGACGTGAAGAAGACGTTGAGGTCCTTGACGTACGCAGCCGAGAGCCCGGCCAGTAAAAGCAGCAACGAAGGAAGGAAATGGCTAAAACGTACAGCGGACACGCGTGACAAGGGTAAAGCTCCGACCCGCAAAAAGTAATGGCACTTTGCCTTAGCGCAAACAGTTAAGCACACCTTGCGCGGGATGCGTCACATTGCCATCACTGTAACGGCAGCCAGGCTCAATCCCTGAGCGCTGAGCTGCGTTTTTTAACCGTCGAAAAAAAACCGCCGCAGCCTTTGGGCTGCGGCGGTTTCCAAGAAACCCGGTAAGGCTTAGTAAGCCAGGCCGAAGTTTTCTTCTTTCATGTCCATCAGGTTGCTGGCGCCCGACAGCATGGTCGCCACGTGGGTACGAGTACGCGGCAGGATGCGCTGGAAGTAGAAGCGCGCGGTCTGCAACTTGGCGGTGTAGAACGCCTCGTCGGTAGTCCCGGCGGCCAGCTTTTCAGCGGCAACCCGTGCCATATCGGCCCAGAAGTAAGCCAGGCAGGCGTAGCCGGAGTACATCAGGTAGTCCACCGACGCGGCCCCGACTTCTTCACGGTCTTTCATCGCCGCCATGCCGACCTTCATGGTCAGTTCGCCCCACTCTTTGTTCAATGCCGCCAGCGGTGCGACAAACTCGCTGACCGCTTCGTTGCCTTCGTTGGCCTGGCAGAACTTGTGCACGATCTTGGTAAAGCCCTTGAGCGCTTCGCCTTGAGTCATCAGCACTTTACGGCCCAGCAGGTCCAGGGCCTGGATGCCGGTGGTGCCCTCGTACAGCATCGAAATGCGGCTGTCGCGAACGTTCTGCTCCATGCCCCACTCGGCGATGAAGCCGTGGCCGCCGTAGATCTGCACACCGTGGTTGGCGGATTCAAAACCGACTTCGGTCATGAACGCCTTGGCGATCGGGGTCATAAATGCCAGCAGGCCATCGGCCTGTTTCTTGGCTTCGTCGTCGGTACCGTACTTGACGATGTCCACTTGCTTGGCGGTGAAGTACACCATCGCACGGTTGCCTTCAGCGAAGGCTTTCATGGTCAGCAGCATGCGACGCACGTCAGGGTGCACGATGATCGGGTCGGCGGCCTTGTCCGGCGCTTTCGGGCCAGTCAGGGAACGCATTTGCAGGCGATCGCGAGCGTATTTCAGGCCGCCCTGGAAGCCGATCTCGGCGTGGGCCAGGCCTTGCAGCGCGGTGCCCAGGCGAGCGGTGTTCATAAAGGTGAACATGCAGTTCAGACCTTTGTTCGCCGGGCCGATCAGGAAACCGGTGGCCGCGTCGAAGTTCATCACGCAAGTGGCGTTACCGTGGATGCCCATCTTGTGTTCCAGGGAACCACAGCTCACCGCGTTGCGCTGGCCGATGGTGCCATCGGCATTCGGCAGGAACTTGGGCACGATAAACAGCGAGATGCCTTTGGTGCCGGCCGGCGCGTCCGGCAGGCGGGCCAGCACGATGTGCACGATGTTATCGGCCATGTCGTGTTCACCGGCCGAGATGAAGATCTTGGTGCCGGAGACTTTGTAGGAGCCGTCGGCCTGTGGCTCGGCCTTGGTGCGCAGCATGCCCAGGTCGGTGCCGCAGTGCGGCTCGGTCAGGCACATGGTGCCGGTCCATTCGCCCGACACCAGCTTGGTCAGGTACGCCTCTTGTTGCTCGGGCGTGCCGTGCTCGGAAATGGTGTTCATGGCGCCATGCGACAGGCCTGGGTACATGCCCCACGACCAGTTGGCTTCGCCGACCATCTCGCTGACTGCCAGGCCCAGGGATTCCGGCAGGCCTTGGCCGCCGTGCTCCACGTCGTGGGCCAGGCTTGGCCAGCCGCCTTCGACGAACTGTTTGTAGGCTTCTTTGAAACCGGTTGGGGTTTTAACGCCCGACTCACTCCAGGTGCACCCTTCAAGGTCGCCCACGCGGTTCAGCGGTGCCAGTACTTGCTCACAAAACTTGGCGCCTTCTTCAAGGATGGCGTCGACCATGTCCGGGGTAGCGTCCTGGCAAGCCGGCAGGCTCTGATAGTGCGCTTCATAGCCAAGCAGTTCGTCACGAACGAAGCGAATATCACGCAAGGGGGCCTTGTAGTCAGGCATAGCGATAAACCTCTGCTGATGTATCTGGAATGAACAACCGCGTGGATGAACTGTGGCGGTCAAACAGGTGTTTGAAACATACGTTTACGACCTGGGGATGTCAAGCACCGCTCGGATGCCGTTTGTCATGACGGGCATCAATGCCACGCACGCCAATGCCTGCGGCGCGACGCCACAGGGAGTGAGTGTAGGAAATCATTACGCAAGACGCGCGGTGAGCGAACTGGTGCGCGTCGAACTGAGGGCAGCCACGATTGTGACCGCCCCACTAGATCGGGAGGGATTAGGTATTCAGATGTCGAGCTGCTACGCAGGCCCGCTCAACAGAAAAAGTGCGGGCTAAGCGTAGGTGTCGATCAACGTACCGAGCATTTCATCCGAAGCCTTGGCGACTTTGACACCCAGCTCCACCTGAAACTTACCCTCGGCCATTTCGACCATATTGCTCGCCGAGTTGGACGGCTGGGCCCGGTCGTTGGCGCGCAGCCGGTCAACCTGTGCATCCGAAGGCTGAGTCGTTGCGGCGCTGGCGATTTTACCGGCGGCCTGGTCGACGCGGTTCTGCCCCGTCTGAATGGTGCTCAGGCCCGAATAAAACGCACTGCTTCCTGAGATTTCCATGGCGTTAACCTGCCTTTAGAGAATCGTGAGCCCCGATTGAACCAGAGATCGTGGCAAAACACCCGTCAATAACACTAATGGCACAATGCCTTGCTGATAGCCAAAATCAGTCAAGCAGGTCCAATTGCAGGTAGTCGGCTACTGCCTCAGCCGTGGGCTGCTTGAGCTTGGGCACGCGCCCCAGGCATGGCGCGGGCAAGCGTTCGGCGAGGGTGGCAAGGTTTTCTTCCAGACGGGAGGTCTTGGGGTCGATGATATTGGCCACCCATCCCGCCAGCGGCAAACCGTCCCGCGCAATGGCTTCGGCGGTTAGCAAGGCATGGCTGATACAGCCCAGGCGCACGCCGACCACCAGGATCACCGGCAGCTTGAGCGCAATGGCCAGATCAGAAAGGTTGGCCTGGTCGGTCAATGGCACGCGCCAGCCGCCAGCCCCTTCGATCAAGGTGAAATCGGCCTGCCGCGCCAAAACCTGTTGCATGGGTTTGAGCAGCGATTGCACCGTCAGCGCAACGCCCGCCTCCCGCGCGGCCAGGTGCGGAGCGATGGCCGGTTCGAACGCCAGTGGGTTGACCTCGGCATAATTGAGCGGCACCGAGCACTCGGCCAATAGCGCCAACGCATCGGCATTGCGCAGGCCCTTGCTGGTCACGCTACACCCGGACGCCACCGGCTTGCCCGCCGCCGTGCTCTTGCCGGCCTGCCGGGCCGCGTGTAGCAGGCCGGCGGCGACGGTGGTCTTGCCGACATCGGTATCGGTGCCGGTAATGAAATAAGCGGCGCTCATAGAGGCTTCTCCAGTACGGCATACACCACTTGGTAAGTCGCCGGCAGGCCCTGGGCCTGACGGAACTGCTCATACGCCTGGATCAGTGCAGCAACGCGCGCGCGGCCCGTCAAGCCGCCAGGCCGACCGGGGTTCAGATTGTGCGCACCGAGCGCCTTGAGTTCATGGGTCAGGCTGCGCACGTCCGGGTAGTGCAGCACGTGAGGCTGGCGTTCCAGGCACCGCACACGCAAACCGCTGGCGTCGCACAGTTGCCGATACGCGTCGAAGGTGCGGAATCGATTGACGTGCACCAGACCATCGGCGGCGCGCCAGCTTTCGCGCAGTTCCTCCAAGGTCCCCACGCACAGACTGGCGAACGCCAGCACCCCGCCCGGCTGCAACACGCGGTGGGCCTCGCTGAGCACCGCATCGAAATGAGCACACCATTGCACCGCCAGGCTGGAAAAAATCAGCCCGCAGCTTTCATTCTTCAGCGGCAGCCGTTCAGCATCTCCGGCGATGAAATGCGCCGCGCCGCCCAATGGCCGCGCGTGATTGAGCATACCTTCGGCGATATCCAACGCCACGCCGTGGCTGTCGGGCAACCGCTCACCCAACGCTCGACTGAAATAACCGGTGCCGCAGCCCATATCCAGCCAGCGCGCTGGTGCGATACCGGCCGGCAAACGCGCCAGTAATTCGCCGCCCACCGCCCGTTGCAACTCGGCAACGCTGTCGTAGCTGGCCGCCGCGCGAGAGAAAGACGCCGCTACCTGGCGTTTGTCCGGCAAAGCGCCGGGCAGCGGGGGAAGGGATAAATCAGTCATCTACGCACTCATGCAAAAAAGCCTGGATGGCCGCCGCAACACCGTGGGGGTCTTCCAGAAGAAAAGCGTGGCCGGCCTGTTCAATCAGGCCGATTTCAACATCGGGCAGCAGGGCCAGCAGTTCGCTGGCGGCTTCGGCGGGCACCAACTCGTCCAGGCCGCCAAACAGGTGCAATTGCGGCCCGCGATAGGCCAGCAACGCATCGCGGGTGTCCAATTGCGCGAGCACTTCAAGGCCGGTCATCAATACGGTGGAAGGCGTAATCGGCGCACCACTGACCAACAAGCGCGCCAGACCGCGCGGGTCGTCGGCGCCCTTGGCACACAACAGGCCGAAGCGTTTGAGGGTGACCTGGGAGTCGGCGTGGCAACCGGCGAGGAAGGCATCGAACGTTTCGGCGGGCATCGCGCTGGGCCAGTGGTCATGGGCGACAAAACAAGGGTTGCTCGCCAGCGTCAGGAGCCCGCAGCAACGCGTGCCGCGCCGGGCGGCCAGCTCAGCGGCGAGCATTCCACCGAGGGACCAACCGCCCAGCCAGGCGTTGTCCGGCAGCGTGGCGTCGAGTTCGTCGAGCCACTCATTCAGGTCGCTGGAGTCCAGCGCAGGCAGCGGTTCGATATGCACCTGCAAGTGCTCATCCAAGCCACGCAAGGCAGCGGCCAACGGCTCCAGCGGTGAAACGCCTAGGCCCCAGCCCGGCAGCAAGATCAATCGATCACGCATGCTCGGGCTCCCGCAAACACGCTTCCAACGCCTCTAGCAATTGCTGCACCTGCGCCGCAGTGTGGGCGGCGGTTAGCGTCACACGCAAACGCGCGCTGCCGGCGGGCACGGTGGGCGGGCGGATCGCGGTGACCATCAGGCCGCGCTCGCGCAGCATCCGGGACAAGCGCATCGCCTTGGCGCTGTCGCCGATCAGGATCGGCTGGATCGGCGTAAAGCTGGGCATCAAGTCCAAACCTAGCTGCTCGGCCCCCGCACGGAATTGACGGATCAGCGCGTCAAGGTACTCGCGGCGCCAGTGTTCGGTGCGCAGCAGCTCCAGGCTTTTCAACGTGGCGCAGGCCAGCGCGGGCGGTTGGCTGGTGGTGTAGATGTACGGCCGGGCGAACTGGATCAGGCTCTCGATCAGGTCATCACTGCCCGCCACAAACGCACCGGCGGTGCCGAACGCTTTGCCCAGGGTGCCGACCAGTACCGGCACATCGTCCTGGCTCAGGCCGAAATGCTCGACAATCCCGCCGCCGTTGGCGCCCAGTGGGCCGAAGCCGTGGGCGTCATCCACCATCAGCCAGGCGCCTTTGGCTTTGGCGGCGCGGGCCAGTGCGGGCAGGTCCGCGAGATCGCCGTCCATGCTGAACACGCCGTCGGTCACCACCAGGGTGTTGCCGGTGGCTTTTTCCAGGCGCGTGGCCAGGCTGGAGGCGTCGTTATGCAGGTAACGATTGAACCGCGCCCCGGACAACAGCCCCGCATCCAGCAACGACGCATGGTTGAGGCGGTCTTCAAGCACGGTATCGCCCTGCCCCACCAGCGCCGTAACCGCGCCGAGGTTGGCCATGTAGCCGGTGGTAAACAGCAGCGCCCGTGGGCGACCGGTCAGGTCGGCCAGGGCCTCTTCCAGTTCATGGTGCGGCGTGGCATGGCCGACCACCAAGTGCGAAGCGCCACCGCCTACGCCCCAGCGTGCTGCACCAGCGCGCCAGGCTTCGATCACCTGCGGGTGATTGGCCAGGCCCAGGTAATCGTTGTTACAGAACGCAAGCAAGGGTTGGCCGTCGACCACCACCTGCGGGCCCTGAGGGCTGTCGAGCAGAGGCCGGTGGCGATAAAGGTGTTGGGCACGGCGGGCAGCGAGGCGCGCGGCGAGATCGAAAGACATGCTGGCCTCGGTTTGGCAGGTTTAACTCGGTCAAAATGTGGGAGGGCGCTTGCTCCCGATGAGGGTGTGTCAGCCAGTGCATGTAATGACTGATCCACCGCTATCGGGGGCAAGCCCCCTTCCACATTTGGATCGCACTTCAATTAAACAACGGCGTTGTAGAACTGCTCGCTGCTTTTCTGCTCCACCAATGCCTGTTCGATCGCCGCCTGATGCACCTCATCGGCATGCTCTTCGCGGGCTTCCGGCTGGATGCCCAGGCGCGCGAACAGTTGCATGTCCTTGTCGGCCTGCGGGTTGGCGGTGGTCAGCAGTTTGTCGCCGTAGAAGATCGAGTTGGCGCCGGCGAAAAACGCCAGGGCCTGCATCTGCTCGTTCATGGCTTCGCGGCCGGCCGACAAGCGCACATGGGATGTAGGCATCAGGATGCGCGCCACTGCCAGCATGCGAATAAAGTCGAACGGGTCGATGTCATCGGCGTTTTCCAGCGGCGTACCGGCCACCTTCACCAGCATGTTGATCGGCACCGACTCGGGATGCTCCGGCAGGTTGGCCAGTTGGATCAGCAGGTTGGCGCGGTCGTCGAGGGACTCGCCCATGCCGAGGATGCCGCCGGAACAGATCTTCATCCCCGACTCGCGCACGTAGGCCAGGGTCTGCAGACGCTCGCTGTAGGTGCGGGTGGTGATGATCGAGCCGTAGAACTCTGGCGAGGTGTCGAGGTTGTGGTTGTAATAGTCGAGGCCCGCCTCGGCCAACGCGGCGGTCTGGTCCTGATCGAGACGACCGAGGGTCATGCAGGTCTCCAGGCCCATGGCCTTGACGCCTTTGACCATCTGCAGCACGTAGGGCATGTCTTTGGCCGACGGGTGCTTCCACGCGGCGCCCATGCAGAACCGGGTCGAGCCGATGGCCTTGGCGCGCGCGGCCTCTTCGAGGACCTTCTGCACTTCCATCAGCTTTTCTTTTTCCAGGCCGGTGTTGTAGTGGCCCGACTGCGGACAATATTTGCAATCTTCCGGGCAGGCGCCGGTTTTGATCGACAGCAGGGTCGACACTTGCACGCGGTTGGCGTCGAAATGCGCGCGGTGCACGGTCTGCGCCTGGAACAACAGGTCATTGAAGGGCTGCACGAATAGCGCTTTGACTTCGGCTAACGACCAGTCGTGACGCAAGTGGGCAGTGGTGCTGGCGCTCATGGGCGGTTCCTTGATTATGCTTTGGCAAACGCTGTGGGCAGGCAATACCCACAGGCACGACACGGATGCTCGGCATATTTAAGGAAGATTCATGCACTGTCAACTTGGATACAAACACCAGGTTTACAACTGGTTAAAAAACGAACACAGCTGTTTAATCTGCGATGAAACCACCGAATCAGCGCTTTGTGTGTGCAACGTCTGCGAAACCGAATTGCCGTGGCTGCTGGACCAGTGCGATGTCTGCGCCCTGCCCTTGCCGATGGAAGGGCTGACCTGCGGTCAATGCCAGAAAAAGCCGCCTGCGTTTAAACAGGTGATCGCGCCCTGGTCCTACAGCTTTCCGGTCGACAGCCTGATCAGCCGCTTCAAGCACCAGGCACGCTGGCCGTTGGGGCACATGCTCGCACGACTGCTCGCGCAGCATGTGCAGCACCGCTTCGACAACACTGACCTGGCGCGCCCCGACTGCCTGCTGCCGGTGCCCCTGGCCCGCAAGCGCCTGCGCGAACGGGGCTACAACCAGGCATTGATGCTTGCGCGCTGGCTCAGCCAAGACCTGGGCATCGCCCACGATGAACAGCTGTTGCTACGCCCCTATGAAACCCTTGCGCAACAGGCCCTCGACGCCAAAACCCGCCAGCGCAATCTGCGCGGCGCCTTCGCCCTTTGCGCCAATGCCCAGGTGCAGGGCCGCCATTTTGCCCTGGTGGACGACGTGCTCACCACCGGCGCGACGGCCCATAGCCTGAGCCGCCTATTGATCAGTGCCGGCGCCCGCCAGGTCGATGTGTATTGCCTGGCCCGCACGCCCAAGCCCGGCGGCTGACTTGACGGCGCTCGGTCTTGCCCGCAACGTTCGGTCGATCCCACTCAAGCGTATTGCCATGCCTTTGCCGACGCCCCTCAGCCAGCACATCATCCGCCGCCCCCAACGCATCGCGTTGCTGGCCCATATTGCCGAACAAGGCTCGATCACCCGCGCCGCCAAAAGCGCCGGCCTGAGCTACAAGGCCGCGTGGGACGC
Source organism: Pseudomonas sp. MD330_10 (assembly GCF_042610415.1). Classification (NCBI taxonomy): domain Bacteria; kingdom Pseudomonadati; phylum Pseudomonadota; class Gammaproteobacteria; order Pseudomonadales; family Pseudomonadaceae; genus Pseudomonas; species Pseudomonas sp. MD330_10. The sequence goes on along the minus strand of NZ_JBHGZU010000012.1, from coordinate 50,218 downwards.
CATCGATGAACTGAACAACCTCGCGCAAAAGCCCTTGGTTGAACGCAATGTCGGCGGCAAAGGCGGTGGCGGCGCCAAGCTGACCATGGAGGGCGAGCGGGTGTTGCGCCTATATCAGCGCCTGCAAGCGCTACAGGCCCAAGTGCTGGCCTCGGACGAAGCCGCCAGTGACTTCAACCTGCTCGGCCGCCTGATGCTGCGCACCAGCGCGCGCAACCAGTTGCATGGCCGCGTGGACGCCATTGAGGCCCAGGGGCGCAATGACCTGATCCACCTGCGTCTGGCCGGCGGTGTGACAGTGAAAGCGCAAATCACCCACGACAGCACGCAACGGCTGGAACTGGAACCGGGCGTGGAAACCGTCGCCTTGATCAAGGCCGGCTGGCTGGAACTGCTTGCGGTCGATCAACCCGCAACACCTGGAAACAATTGCCTGAGTGGCTTGATCGACACCGTTCTCGACGCCGACGACGGCCCCAGCGAAGTGCGCATCAGCCTGCCCAATGGCCTGGTGCTCTGCGCTTTAGCGCAGACCAACGCACTTGCCGCATTGGGCGCGACGGTCGGCCAACCGATCCAGGTGCAATTCGCGCCGAGCCAGGTGTTGCTGGGGACGCCGGTGTAAGCGGCAGCTTTCTTCAAACTGCAACAATTTCGTCACGGCGGCTGCTTAAGGTGTTGGCAAAAAGCACTCAAGGAGCCCGAGATGAGCCTGTTAGAAGAGAACCAAGCCACCGACCTCGAACAGATGGTCGGCCTGACCCGCCGCCGCTTTATCGGGGCCGGCGCCCTGTGCGGCGCCGCGATGTTCCTGGGCGGCAACCTGCTCAGCCGTAGCGCCCTGGCGGTCAATGCCGCCAACGCCAGCCCACTGCTGGGGTTCGACAGCATCGCCGCCGCCACCAGCGACACCATCAGCCTGCCGCCAGGCTACAGCGCCTCGGTGCTGATCAGTTGGGGCCAGCCGCTGCACAAGAATGCGCCGGCCTTCGACCCGTCCGGCAACGGCACAGCGGTGGCGCAGGAGCAGCAGTTCGGCGACCACAACGACGGCATGAGCCTGTTCCCGTTCCCCGGCGACAACAACCGCGCGCTGATGGCGATCAATAACGAATACACCAACTATCGCTACCTCTACGCCCACGGCGGCGCGCCGCAATCGGCCGAAGAGGTGCGCAAGGCCCAGGCCAGCGAAGGCGTGTCGGTGATCGAAATTCGGCGCAAGGGCGACACCTGGCAGTTCGTTCAGGACTCACGCTACAACCGCCGCATCCACGGCAACACGCCGATCCGCCTGAGCGGCCCCGCCGCCGGCCATGAGTGGTTGAAGACCAGCGCCGACAAGTCCGGCAAGAAAGCCCTCGGCACCTTCCAAAACTGCGCCAACGGCATGACCCCCTGGGGTACCTACCTGACCTGTGAAGAAAACTTCACCGATTGCTTCGGTAGCAGCAACCCGCAGCAAGCCTTCGACGCCGGGCAGAAGCGCTACGGCGTGGTGGCGGCCAGCAAGGACATCAACTGGCACCTGCACGACCCGCGCTTCGACATGGCCAAGAACCCCAACGAACTCAATCGCCATGGGTGGGTGGTGGAAATCGACCCCTTCGACCCGCAATCCACCCCGGCCAAACGCACCGCCCTCGGCCGCTTCAAGCACGAGAACGCGGCGCTGGCGCAGACCCGCGACGGTCGTGCTGTGGTGTACATGGGCGACGACGAGCGCGGTGAATTCATCTACAAGTTCATCAGCCGCGACAAGATCAATCACAAGAACCCCAAGGCCAACAAGGACTTGCTCGACCACGGCACGCTGTACGTGGCGATCTTCGACGCGGGCGACGGCAACGCCGATCATCCTCGCGGCAAGGGCCAGTGGGTCGAGTTGACCCACGGCAAAAACGGCATCGACGCCAGCAGCGGTTTTGCCAGCCAGGCCGAAGTGCTGATCCACGCGCGCCTGGCCGCCAGCGTGGTCAAAGCTACGCGTATGGACCGTCCGGAATGGATCGTGGTCAGCCCCACCGACGGCCAGGTCTATTGCACCCTGACCAACAACGCCAAACGCGGTGAGGACGGCCAGCCGGTGGGCGGGCCTAACCCGCGCGAGAAAAACGTCTACGGCCAGATCCTGCGCTGGAAGGCCAATGCCGACGACCACGGCGCCGACGACTTCAGTTGGGACCTGTTCGTGGTGGCCGGTAACCCAGCGGTACACGCCGGCGCACCCAAGGGCGGCTCGTCGAATATCAACCCGCAGAACATGTTCAACAGCCCCGACGGCCTGGGCTTCGATAAAGCTGGACGTCTGTGGATTCTCACCGACGGCGACTACAGCAACAGCGGCGACTTCGCCGGCATGGGCAACAACCAGATGCTCTGTGCCGATCCAAACACTGGGGAAATTCGTCGTTTCATGGTGGGGCCGGTGGCGTGTGAAGTGACCGGCATCAGCTTCGCGCCGGACCAGAAAACCCTGTTCGTGGGCATTCAGCATCCGGGCGAAACCGGTGGCTCGACCTGGCCGGAGCACTTGCCCAACGGTAAGCCGCGTTCGTCGGTGCTGGCCATTCGGCGCGATGACGGCGGGATCGTCGGCGCCTGACACGGCCTTATCGGGGGCAAGCCCCCTCCCACATTTTGACAGGTGACTGCCTTCAAAGATGGGAGGGGCGTGCGCCCGATGACAATGGCACAGTCGCCCCCTATCTCCAGCCGCGTGCGTTACCATACCCGGCCGGACGCGGCGCCCTGCTGCGCGCAGGAGTTCGCATGGCCCACCCGTTTGAAACACTCACCCCCGATCTGGTGCTCGACGCCGTCGAAAGCATCGGTTTCCTCAGCGACGCCCGCGTGCTGGCACTCAACAGCTACGAAAACCGCGTCTATCAAGTGGGCATCGAAGACTCCGAGCCACTGATCGCCAAGTTCTACCGGCCCCAGCGCTGGACCAACGAAGCGATTCTTGAAGAACACCGTTTCACCTTTGAATTGGCCGAGTGCGACGTGCCGGTGGTGGCGCCGCTGATCCATAACGGCGAGAGCCTGTTCGAACACGCGGGGTTCCGCTTTACCTTGTTCCCCCGTCGTGGCGGCCGTGCGCCGGAGCCGGGCAATCTGGATCAACTCTATCGGCTGGGGCAGTTGCTGGGGCGTTTGCATGCCGTGGGCTCCACGCGACCGTTCGAACACCGCGAAGCGCTGGGAGTGAAGAACTTCGGGCACGATTCGCTGACCACACTGCTTGAGGGCAACTTCATTCCCAAGAGCCTGTTGCCGGCCTACGAGTCAGTAGCGCGCGACCTGCTCAAACGGGTGGAGGAGGTATACAAGGCCACCCCGCACAAGAACATCCGCATGCACGGCGATTGCCACCCCGGCAACATGATGTGCCGCGACGAGATGTTCCACATCGTCGACCTGGACGATTGCCGCATGGGCCCAGCGGTGCAGGACCTATGGATGATGCTCGCTGGCGATCGTCAGGAATGCCTGGGGCAACTGTCGGAATTGATGGACGGCTATCAGGAATTCCACGACTTCGACCCGCGCGAACTGGCTCTGATCGAACCCCTGCGCGCCTTGCGCCTGATGCACTACAGCGCCTGGCTGGCACGGCGCTGGGACGACCCGGCGTTCCCCCACAGTTTCCCGTGGTTCGGCACCGAGCGGTATTGGGGCGATCAGGTCCTGGCCCTGCGTGAGCAACTCTCGGCCCTCAACGAAGAGCCGCTGAAACTCTTCTGAGTGCTTTTAATGTGGGAGAGGGCCTGCCCCCTCCCACACAAAGCAAACCTCATGACCAAGCCAGTCCCATTGGTTGACAAATATCCTTACAATCGCGCTTTGTTAGCTGCCTAAGCAAGGATTTCGCATGCACGCCGCCAACCCCCGCAAAGGGTACATTCTGGGCCTGAGCGCCTATGTCATCTGGGGCCTGTTCCCGCTCTACTTCAAAGCCATCGCCAGCGTGCCCGCCGCCGAGATCATCGTGCACCGGGTGCTGTGGTCGGCGCTGTTCGGGGGCTTGCTGCTGATGGTATGGAAGCACCCTGGCTGGTTCCGCGAGCTGCGCGACAACCCCAAGCGCCTGGCGATTCTGGCACTGAGCGGTTCGCTGATTGCGGCCAATTGGCTGACCTATGTGTGGTCGGTCAACAGCGGGCGCATGCTCGAAGCGAGCTTGGGTTACTACATCAACCCGCTGGTGAACGTGCTGCTGGGTATGCTGTTGCTGGGCGAACGTCTGCGCCGCTTACAGTGGGTCGCCGTGATATTGGCCGCCGTGGGCGTGGCGCAACAGGTGTGGCAGGTGGGCAGCTTGCCGTGGGTGTCGTTGGCGCTGGCGTTGACCTTCGGTTTCTACGGGCTGATCCGCAAACAGGCGCCGGTCAAAGCATTGCCGGGGCTGGTGGTGGAAACCTGGATGCTGGTACCGATTGCAGTGGCGTGGCTGCTGTTCAACCCCAGCGCACATAGCGCGCAACTGGCATTCTGGAGCACGTCCGAAGCCTGGTGGCTGGTGGCCGCAGGCCCGGTGACGCTGATCCCGCTGGTGTGTTTCAACGCCGCCGCGCGGCATTTGCCTTACACCGCATTGGGCTTTTTGCAGTACGTCGCGCCCACATTAGTGTTGCTGGAAGCGGTGCTGCTGTTCGGCGAACACTTGGCGCCGAGCACGCTGCTGGCATTCGCTTTTATCTGGGCCGGCCTGGTGGTGTACAGCGTGGATGCCTGGCTGAGCGTGCGCAAACGCTGATCAAATAACGTACAAAACTCTGCAAGCCACAGCCTGTGTGGCTTGCAGCCATTCACCCCAAGGTTATCCACAACCTGGTCCCCGCCATTTGTGCACAAGCCATTGAAACTGCTCGTTTTTTGCTCAGCTGAGCAAGAGCCACGGCGGGCGTGGCCTGGCGAGGGGTCTCTACAGGTTATCCACAGGCCCATGCAAGATTTCCATGGATAACCCTGTGGCGATTACTCCTCGTGATGCAGCTCGACCATCAGGTCGTCGGCCAAGGTTTCCAGGGAGGCTTGCAACGTCTCAAGGGGCAAGCTCGAAGGCACCTGCAACAACGCTTCGGCGTTGAATAACAGGTCTCCGCTCATCGGTGCTGGAGTTACGCCGGTACTCAGGCTTTCCAGGTTGACCCCCTGGCGGCTCAACAACGCCGTGATCTCACGCACGATCCCTGCGCGATCATTGCCCACCAACGTCATCACGATGGGTTTGGACGCCGGCGCTGGCGCGGTGCTGCCCTCGCCCACCAGCACGCGGATGCCGTGTGTGGATAAGTCCTCCAACGCCCCCACCAACGCCTGACGATTGTCTGCCGGCACACTTACCCGCAGGATCCCGGCGAACTGCCCGGCCATATGGGCCATGCGGCTGTCCAGCCAGTTGCCGCCCTGGGCGGCGATGGTCTGCGCGATACGTTCAACCAGGCCGGGTTTGTCGGCGGCGATAATTGTGAGTACAAGATGGTCCATGGCGAAGCCCTCTGGAAGTCAGCCTACAAGGTGGACCCAGGGTGCCGCGAAAACAAATCGTGTACCATTTTTATATTTATCTGGAACAATCCTGTAACTTTTTGAGAACATACCGTTCTCCGCTGTGACCGTACGACCAAAGTGGGTCGCTAAACGACGTATTTAGTCTAATTTTCACAACCGCAAGTCATCATGTAGTATGCCCAACCGAGCACTACATAATGAAAATCCGAAACAGCGCATAAGCTCCGCAGAGTGAGGCAAGCAATGACTGAACACGTTCAAGTCGGTGGCCTGCAGGTCGCCAAAGTCCTGTTCGACTTCGTGAACAACGAAGCCATTCCCGGCACCGGCATCACTGCCGATCAGTTCTGGGCCGGTGCCGATAAGGTCATCCACGACCTGGCGCCGAAGAACAAAGCCCTACTCGCCAAACGCGATGATTTCCAAGCACGGATCGATACCTGGCACCAGACCCATGCCGGCCAGGCCCACGACCCGGTGGCCTACAAAGCCTTCCTGCAAGACATCGGATACCTGCTGCCAGAAGCCGCAGACTTCCAAGCCTCGACCCAAAACGTCGATGACGAAATCGCGCGCATGGCCGGCCCACAGTTGGTGGTGCCGGTAATGAATGCCCGCTTCGCCCTCAACGCATCCAACGCCCGTTGGGGTTCGCTGTACGACGCGCTGTACGGCACCGACGCCATCAGCGAAGCCGACGGCGCCGAGAAGGGCAAAGGCTACAACAAGGTGCGCGGCGACAAGGTCATCGCCTTCGCCCGCGCCTTCCTCGACGAAGCCGCGCCGCTCAGCGCCGGCAGCCATGTCGAGTCCACCGGCTACAAGATTGTCGACGGCAAGCTGATCGTCAGCCTTAAAGGTGGCAGCAACAGCGGCCTGCGCGACGACAGCCAATTGATCGGCTTCCAGGGCGACAGCGCCCAACCGATTGCGATCCTGCTCAAGCACAACGGCCTGCACTTCGAAATCCAAATCGACGCCAGCACCCCGGTCGGCCAGACCGATGCCGCCGGTGTCAAAGACGTGCTGATGGAAGCCGCGCTGACCACCATCATGGACTGCGAAGACTCCGTCGCCGCTGTGGATGCCGACGACAAAGTGGTGATCTACCGCAACTGGCTCGGCCTGATGAAGGGCGACCTGGCCGAAGAAGTGGCCAAGGGCGGCAAGACCTTCACCCGCACCATGAACCCCGATCGCGTTTACACCGGCGTGAATGGCCAGGACGTGACCCTGCACGGTCGTTCGCTGCTGTTCGTGCGTAACGTTGGCCACTTGATGACCATCGACGCGATCCTGGATAAAGACGGCAACGAAGTGCCGGAAGGCATTCTCGACGGCCTGATCACCAGCCTGGCGGCGATCCACAGCCTCAACGGCAATACCAGCCGCAAGAACAGCCGCACCGGTTCGGTGTACATCGTTAAACCGAAAATGCACGGCCCGGAAGAAGCGGCATTCACCAACGAGCTGTTCGGCCGCGTCGAAGACGTGCTGAACCTGCCGCGCAATACCCTCAAAGTCGGGATCATGGACGAGGAGCGCCGCACCACGGTCAACCTCAAAGCCTGCATCAAGGCCGCCAGTGAGCGCGTGGTGTTTATCAACACCGGTTTCCTTGACCGCACCGGCGACGAAATCCACACCTCCATGGAAGCCGGCGCGATGGTGCGCAAGGCGGCGATGAAGTCGGAAAAGTGGATTGCAGCGTATGAAAACTGGAACGTCGATATCGGCTTGAGCACCGGCCTGCAAGGTCGTGCGCAGATCGGTAAAGGCATGTGGGCGATGCCCGACCTGATGGCGGCGATGTTGGAACAGAAAATCGCTCACCCGCTGGCCGGCGCCAACACCGCGTGGGTACCTTCGCCAACGGCCGCCGCGTTGCACGCACTGCACTACCACAAGGTCGACGTGTTCGCGCGTCAGGCCGAACTGGCCAAGCGCGAACGCGCCTCGGTGGACGATATCCTGACCATTCCCCTGGCCAGCAATACCGACTGGTCCGAAGAGGAAATCCGCAACGAGCTGGACAACAACGCCCAGGGCATCCTCGGCTATGTAGTGCGCTGGATCGACCAGGGCGTCGGCTGCTCGAAGGTGCCGGACATCAACGACGTCGGCCTGATGGAAGACCGCGCGACCCTGCGCATCTCCAGCCAGCACATCGCCAACTGGCTGCGCCACGGCATCGTCAATCAAGCGCAAGTGATGGAAAGCCTCAAGCGCATGGCGCCGGTGGTGGACCGTCAAAATGCCGGGGATGCGTTGTATCGCCCGCTGGCACCGGACTTCGACAGCAACATCGCCTTCCAGGCGGCGGTGGAACTGGTGATTGAAGGGACCAAACAGCCTAACGGGTATACCGAGCCGGTGTTGCATCGCCGGCGTCGGGAATTCAAGGCTAAGAACGGCCTGTAAATAGAAAAGCCCTGATCGAGAGATCAGGGCTTTTTGTTTGAGGCTTGGGCTGACCGCAATGGCGCCATCGGGAGCAAGCGCCCTCCCAGCGTGGTCGGATGTAAGGTGAAATCAGGAAGCCATCCCCAACTCCCGCTTCACCAACCTCGCCAGTTTCACGCTATCAATCGGCTTGAGCAAAAAATCCACCACGCTCAAATGCATCGCATCAATGACATCCGGCGCTTCGGCGTCCCCGGACATGATGATGATCGGCAGCGCCGCGCGTGTGGATTCGCGCACTTGCTTGATCAGTTCCAGCCCGTTGCTGGGTTGCATGCGCAGGTCGGTAATCAACAAGCCGATGGAGCTGCTGGATTTCAACAAGTCCCACGCGCGCTCGCCACTGTCGGCGGTCATGCAGCGAATACCGTCCAGGCCCAGGATTTCCGCCAGCAACTCGCGCGCGTCCTTGTCGTCGTCGACAATCAACACGCGTTGTGGCGGCAGATCGGGCTCCAGCATCACGGCGCTGAGCGCCTCGCGCTCGGCATCACTCAAAATATCGTGGTCGGACATACGGTTCTCAGCGGTTCTAATCAATCTCCCAGCACTCGTCAGACATCTGCGGAAGGGCGAACAATGTGCACTTCGTCGGAAAGTTTGCCTAGTGGGCGTTCTACGGGGTTCGGACGATAAACATGTAGGGTTTTTCCCTAGCTCAGCGTCTTTTACACCGACCTAGACTTACGTCCAATGGGCACCCGCCGCGCAGGAGTCGACCATGCAGCTCGATAACGACAAAAAAACTGCGGTCACTGTTATGAGTAAAGCTGATGCCTTCGCCCAGGCGGGGAAAACTGCCGTGCTGCAAAATATCCAAGGCACGCTGCAGTTTCTACAACGCTTCCCGCCCTTCAACCAGATGGAAAACGCGCACCTGGCGTTTCTGGTGGAACAATGCCAATTACGTTTTTATGCCCCCGGTGACAGCATCCTCAAACCGTCGGGCGGGCCGGTCGAGCATTTCTACATCGTCAAACAAGGCCGCGTGATCGGCGAACGACCGGACACCACCGAGACCACCTTCGAAATCACCACCGGCGAATGCTTCCCTCTGGCCGCGCTGCTGGGCGAACGCGCCACGCGCACCGAGCACAAGGCCGCCGAAGACACGTTCTGCCTGCAACTGAACAAACCGGCCTTTATCAAGTTGTTCGCCCTTTCCAGCCCGTTCCGCGACTTCGCCCTGCGCGGCGTCAGCAGCCTCTTGGATCAGGTCAACCAGCAGGTGCAGCAAAAGGCCGTGGAAACCCTCGGCACCCAATACTCCCTCAACACGCGCCTGGGTGAATTGGCCATGCGCCATCCGGTCACCTGCAGCCCGCATACGCCCTTGCGCGAAGCAGTCACGCTGATGCACGAGCAGCAAGTGGGCAGCATTGTCATCGTCGACGACAACAAGGCGCCCCTGGGGATTTTTACCCTGCGCGACTTACGCCATGTGGTGGCCGGCGGCGTCAGCGATTTCAGCCAGGCCATCGACGTGCACATGACCCAGGCACCGTTCTTTTTGACGCCGGACCACAGCGCCTTCGACGCCGCCATCGCCATGACCGAGCGGCATATCGCCCATGTGTGCCTGGTCAAGGACCAGCGCCTGTGCGGCGTGGTGTCCGAGCGCGATCTGTTTTCCCTGCAACGGGTGGACCTGGTGCACCTGGCCCGGACCATTCGCAACGCCCCGCGCATCGACAACCTGGTGGCGATTCGCGGCGAGATCGGTCAGTTGGTCGAGCGCATGCTGGCCCACGGCGCGTCGTCCACCCAGATCACCCACATCATCACCCTGCTCAACGATCACACTGTGTGCCGGGTGATCGAGCTGAGCCTCGCCGAAAAAGGTGACCCTGGCGTGCCATTCAGTTGGCTGTGCTTCGGTAGCGAAGGCCGTCGCGAGCAGACGCTGTACACCGATCAGGACAACGGCATTCTGTTCGAGGCCAAGGACGCCGCCGAGGCCGCCGCGATCCGCGGCCGTCTATTGCCCCTGGCCCAACACATCAACCAGAGCCTGGCGCTATGCGGTTTCAGCCTGTGCAAAGGCAATATCATGGCCGGCAACCCGGAGCTGTGCCTGTCGCGGGCCGAATGGGCGCGGCGTTTTGCGGCGTTCATCCGCGAGGCGACGCCGGAGAACCTGTTGGGTTCGAGTATTTATTTTGACTTGCGCGTGGTGTGGGGCGACGAGCAAGGCTGCGAGGTATTGCGCCAGGGCATTCTCGATCAGGTCGCGGATAACCGTCTGTTCCAACGCATGCTGGCCGAGAATGCGCTGCGCCAGCGCCCCCCGGTTGGGCGTTTCCGTGACTTTGTGCTGACCCGCAAAGGTGGCGAAAAAGCCACGCTGGATCTCAAGGTGCAGGGTCTCACGCCTTTCGTCGACGGCGCGCGCCTGCTGGCCCTGGCCAACGGCATTCACGCTAACAACACCCTGGAGCGTCTGCGCCAACTGGTGGTCAAGGAGGTTATCGAACCGCTGGACGGCGCGGCGTATGAGGAGGCCTATCACTTTATCCAGCAGACCCGCATGCAGCAGCACCAACTGCAAAGTCGCGAAAACCAGCCGTATTCCAACCGCGTCGATCCCGACAGCCTCAACCACCTGGACCGGCGCATCCTGCGCGAATCCCTGCGCCAGGCCCAGCGCCTGCAAAGCAGCCTGACCCTGCGGTATCAACTGTGAGCCTGTTCGCCTGGCTGCGCGCGGCCAAACCCCAGCTCGATGCAACCCAACAACGGCGCTTGGCGCAACTGCCCAAACCCGCGCCGCTGAGTGAAGGCGCCTTGCGCAGCCAACGCTGGGTGGTGGTGGACCTGGAAACCAGCGGCCTGAACCTCAACCGCGACCAGGTGCTGTCCATCGGCGCGGTGGTGATCGAGGATGGCGCGGTGGACTTCTCCCAGTTGTTCGAGCGCACCCTGCAACGCCCCGAAACCAAACTCAGCCCCAGTGTGCTGATCCACGGCCTGGGGCCCAGCGCCATTGCCGCCGGCAGCGATCCGGTGGAAGCCTTGTTGGACTTTATGGAGTACGTCGGCGACAGCCCACTGCTCGCGTTCCACGCGCCGTTCGATCAACACATGCTGAGCCGCGCGCTCAAGGACAGCCTGGGTTATCGCCTGACCCACCCGTTTCTGGATGTGGCCGACATCGCCCCCCTGCTGTGCCCCGAGGCGCCAATCCGTGAGGCAGGGCTGGACGATTGGATCAAGCACTTCCACCTGGAAGTCGGCGAACGCCATCACGCCAGCGCCGACGCCTTGGCCACGGCGGAGCTGATGCTGATTTTGTTCAGCCGCGCGCGCCAGCAGTCAATCGATACACCGCTCGCGCTGCACACGCGGTTGAGCCAATGGAAACGCCGGCAACAGGCGCCATCGTTTTAATCTCATCTCCCGACAGACGCCAATTGCGCCTACCCCACGCCTCTGACACAATCGCGAATAATTCTCGTTAGTTTAAACCTCTTGTTTATTCGGTGATGCCTTGTCGTCGGTCCAGAACCCACACAGTGAGCGGGTTGGTGCGTTGTATCGAGACCATCGCGGCTGGCTGCTGGCCTGGCTGCGACGCAACGTGGCGTGCCCGAGCCGGGCCGAAGACCTGAGCCAGGACACGTTCATGCGCCTGTTGGGGCGCGACACGTTGCCGGAACCGCGCGAGCCAAGGGCATTTCTGGTGGCCATCGCCAAGGGCCTGTTGTTCGACTATTTCCGGCGCGCGGCACTGGAGCAGGCTTACCTGGCCGAATTGATGCTGATCCCGGAAAGCGAACACCCGTCCCCCGAAGCCCAGCAACTGATCCTCGAAGACCTCAAAGCCATCGACCGATTGCTCGGCACGTTGTCGAGCAAGGCCCGCGCGGCGTTTCTCTACAGTCGTCTCGACGGCCTGGGCCACGCGCAGATCGCCCAACGCCTCGGCGTATCGGTGCCCCGCGTGCGCCAGTACCTGGCCCAGGGCATTCGCCAGTGCTATATCGCACTGTATGGCGAGCCGACATGAGTGCAGTCGGCGCCAAACCGGTCTCGGCCCGCGTGCTGGATGCGGCGATTGCCTGGCAGTTGTCCCTGGATTCTGGCGACGGCAGTGCGGTCGAGCGTGAAGAGTTCAGCAAATGGCTGGCCAGCGATGAGGAACACGCCCGCGCCTGGCGCCAGTTGGGCATGCTCGACCAACGTTTCAGCATCGCCTCGGGCCCGGCGCGCGCCGCGTTGTTGCAGTCGCGTCAGGCCATCCGTCAACGGGTACGCAAGCTCGGCAGCGGCCTGGCGAGCATTGCGCTTATCTGCGGCCTGGGGTTATTTGCAGGCGAACGCTATGTGCCGATCCACTATTGGCTGGCCGACCAACGCACCGCCACCGGCGAGCAGCGCACGCTGAAACTGGCGGACGGTACCCAGATCAATCTCAACACCCACAGCGCCATCGACGTGCGCTTCGATGAAAAGCGCCGGCTGATCGTGCTGCAGGACGGTGAAATCCTCGTCGAAACCGGCCATAACGATGCGCGCCCGTTCTACGTGCAGACCCGCGACGGCCGCCTGCGGGCGCTAGGTACGCGGTTTATCGTCAAGCGCGAAGACGACGCCACGCGCCTGAGCGTGCTGCAGTCCGCCGTTGCAGCGCAGCCGGAGGCGCTGCCTCAGGAACAGGTGTTCAAAGCAGGCCAGCAAGTGCTGATGCGCAGCGACGGCCTCGGCCCGTCCCTGGCCGTCACCCCCGCCACGGATGCCTGGACGCGCGGCATGCTGGTGGTGGACAACGCGCGCCTGGGCGACGTGGTCGAGGAATTGAGTCGCTACCGCCCAGGCTATCTAGGCGTGGATAAAGACGTGGCCGACTTGCGCATCACCGGCAGTTTCCCGCTGCACGACACCACGCTGGCGCTCAATGCGCTGCTGCCGACGTTGCCGGTGCAAATCAGGCAGCACACGCCGTGGTGGGTGACGGTGGGTGCCAAGCGTTAGGCATCAGTGAGGCCTGGGTTGAGGCTATCGGGGGCAAGCCCCCTCCCACATTGACCTGAACAATATCCGATCAACTGTGGGAGGGGGCTTGCCCCCGATAGGCCTGCAAACACACCGAAAAATCCCCGGCAAAAAATATTTTCATCCAGCCCTATCACTTTTCGAATCTCGCTCGGCACATAGGCAATTGCGAATTACTTCCATTCAGGAGCCGCCCTATGTCCCGCACACTAGACACCCTGCTGCGCCCCAGTCTGTTGGCCGTGGCCATTGCCCTCGGCACACCGCTGATCACGCCTCAGCTATTGGCGGCCGAACAGGCCTCCAGCGTGCGTGCCTACAACTTGCCGGCGGCGCCTCTGGCCAGCACGCTCAACCAGATCGCTAGCCAGGCCGGCCTGGCGCTGACCCTCGATCCGGCCCTGGCCGCCGGTAAAACCTCCGCTCCTGTAAACGGCCAGTTCGATGCCCAGAGCGCGCTGCGCCAAGCACTGCGCGGCACGGGGTTGCAGCTGGAACAGAGCAGCGCCGGAACCTTCACCTTGGTGGCGATTCCGGACGGCGTAGTGGCGTTGCCGGAAACCAACATCACCGGGCAAGGCAGTTATGAAAGCGCATGGGGCCCGGCCCAAGGCTACCTGGCGACACGCACCGCCGCCGGCACCAAGACCGACACCGCCCTGGTGGAAGCGCCGCGCTCGATCTCCGTCGCCACCCGCCAGCAGATGCAGGATCGTAGCGTTCACACCCTCGACGACGCGGTGAAATACATGCCCGGCATCGTGTCCGCCAGCTACGGCAGCGACACGCGCTACGACTGGATGCGCGTACGCGGCTTTGAGCCGACGCAGTTTCTCGACGGCCTGCCACTGCCGCGTGGCGTGTATGCCAACCCGAAAGCCGAGACCTGGAACCTCGATCGCCTGGCCCTGCTGCGCGGACCGGCCTCGTCGGTGTATGGCCAGACTCCACCGGGTGGCCTGCTGGACATGGTCAGCAGCCGTCCCAGCGAGCAGGCCAGCCATGCGGTGCAAGTGCAGTACGGCAGCGACAATCACCGCCAGATCAACTTCGCCAGCACCGGCAAGATCGACGACGACGGCCAGTTTCTCTATGGCCTGAGCGGCGTGGTGCGCGACTCCGGCACCCAGGTCGATCACATCGACAACAAGCGCTACAACATCGCCCCCAGCCTGACCTGGAACATCGACCCCGACACCCGGCTGACCTTGCTGTCGCAGTTCACCCGCGACGATACCGGCACCACCAGCCAGTTCCTGCCGATCCAGGGCACCAAGATCAAATCGCCGCTGGGGGAGGTGTCCCACCACAAGAACCTCGGCGATCCGGACTATGAGTTCTACGACCGCACCTACTACGCCCTGGGCTACGCCTTCGAGCATCGCCTCAACGATACCTGGCAATTCAAGCAGAACCTGCGTTACACCAAGTCCGAGCTGTCGTTCCAGCAACTGACCGTGGGCTCCTACGCCTTCTCGCCGGCCGACGCGGCGGGCAATATCAGCCGGTCCACCACCAATGTGGACGAGAACATCGGCCAGTTCGCCGTGGACAACAACTTCCAGGCCGACTTTGCCACGGGGGACATCACCCACACCCTGCTGCTGGGCCTGGATCATCAGCGTACCGACACGTCCTATCTGTCGATCTTCGGTCTGGCCTCGGGCACCAATATTTTCAACCCGAGCTACGGGGGCCCGACCGTCCGTCCTGCGCGCTCCACAGCGTTCTATGACTACAACCAGAAAACCGTGCAAACCGGGCTTTACGTCCAGGACCAGATGGCGTTGGACAACTGGCGCCTGACCTTGGGCGGCCGTGAAGACTGGGTGCACCAGGGCACCACCTACTTCAACAAGAACGACGCGACCAACACTGACCGCAGCAAGAACTTCAGCGGCAACGCGGCCTTGAGCTACGTGTTCGACTCCGGTTTCGTGCCGTACTTGTCCTACGCCGAGTCGTTCCAGCCGGCGAGCAACGCCAGCGTCGATCCTGTGAAGTCGTACAAACCCACCGAAGGCAAGCAATGGGAACTGGGGGTCAAATACCACCCGCCCGGCTCCAACACCCTGCTGAGCGCGGCGGTCTATGACCTGACCCAAAAGAACGTGCTGGTGACCAGCTTCCAGGCCGGCGGCGTTTCAGTCACCGACCAGACCGGCGAAGTGAAGGTCAAGGGCCTGGAATTGGAAGCGGTGTCTGACGTAACCGATAACCTCAAGGTGATCGCCGCCTACACCCTGGCCAAATCCGAGGTGCAAAAAGGCCAATACAAAGGCAACCGCCTGCAACTGATGCCCAACCAGCAAGCGTCGCTGTGGACCGACTACACCTGGCACACCGGCGTGCTCGATGGCTTCGGCATCGGCTTTGGCGCGCGTTACACCGGCAACACCTACGGCGACCAGGCCAACACCTGGCTGGGTAAGGCCAACGCCTACACCGTGTTCGATGGCGCGGTGCATTACGACCTCGGTCGCCTGGACAACAGCCTCAAAGGCGCGTCGCTGAAGGTGAACGCCACCAACCTGTTCAACAAGGACTACCTGTCCACCTGCGATGGCAACTACTGCTACTTCGGCGACCAACGCAGCGTCGTCGCCAGCGCCACGTACCAATGGTGATCGGCGCAGAGGCTGCAGGCTGAAACATGAAAAGCACAACCATCCGCCGCTGGTCCTTCGTCCACACCTGGACCAGCCTGATCTGCACGGTGTTCCTGCTGCTGCTCGCCCTCACCGGCCTGCCGCTGGTGTTTCACCACGAGATCGACCATCTGCTGGGCAACGAACCCCAGCTCCAGCCGATGCCGGCCGATACGCCGCGATTGAACCTGGAACAACTGGTGAACAAGGCCCTGGCCCATCGCCCCGGAGAGGCCCTGCAATACCTGGCCTGGGATGAAGACGACCCGAACGGTGTGATCGCGATCATGGCCGCCACCGCCGGCACGGAGCCGAACGCGTCCCACACCTTCATGCTCGATGCGCGCAACGGCGACGCGCTGGAGATGCCCTCGGCCAATGGCGGTTTCACCTTGTTTTTGCTGCGCCTGCATGTGGATATGTTCGCCGGTCTGCCGGGCAAGCTGCTGCTGGCGTTTATGGGTGTGCTGTTTGTGTTGGCGATCATTTCCGGCACGGTGCTGTACCTGCCGTTCATGCGTCGTCTGAAATTCGCCAGCGTGCGCCGGGACAAAACCACCCGCCTGCGCTGGCTCGACCTGCACAACCTGATCGGCGTGGTTACGCTGACCTGGGCCCTGGTGGTGGGCGTGACCGGCGTCATCAGCGCCTGCGCCGACCTGCTCATCGCCGCCTGGCGCCAGGACAGCCTCACGGCCCTGATCGAACCGTACAAGGATGCGCCGCCGCTGACCTTACGCGCCCCGGCCAGCGAGTTGCTGAGCATCGCCGCACGCGCCGCACCCGGTATGCAGCCGGACTTTATCGCCTTCCCCGGCACGCGGTTCTCCAGCGAGCACCACTATGCGGTGTTTATGAAGGGCAGCACGCACCTGACTTCGCACCTGCTCACCCCGGTGCTGATCGACGCCAGCACCCTGCAGGTCACGGCGATCGCCGAACGGCCGTGGTACATGGACGCCATGGGCATGTCCCAGCCGCTGCACTTTGGCGACTATGGCGGCATGCCGATGAAGATCCTGTGGGCGCTGCTGGATGGGCTGACCATCGTCGTGCTGATCAGCGGGATTTACCTGTGGATCGCCAAACGCAGGGCGGGCAAGGCATGAGGCCGCGCCAGTCGAGTTTCTGGAAGGTGTTCGGTCTTCCGTTGGGAATCGGCCTGCTCAGCGCCGCCGGGCTGTTTGCGGCGTTATTGGGAGATGGTGGGTGGGATGCGTTGAGTTGGGTGGGGTTGGGTATACCAGCGGCCATTGGTAGTTGGGGGTTGTTCAAGGGGCGTGGCTGAGGACCTCATCGGGGGCTCGCCCCCTCCCACATTTTTGATTTGTTAACACATTCAAAGTGTGGGAGGGGGCTTGCCCCCGATGAGCCCTCAACCTGCCCCTCGCCAGCCACCGCGCGACCCTCTAGGCTAGCCACAATCAATCCAGAGGAATGCCCATGTCCACGCCCAGCATGACCTTGTTCCACAACCCTGCATCACCGTTCGTACGCAAAGTCCGCGTGCTGCTGCTCGAAACCGGCCAGCAGGACCGCGTGGCCCTGCACGCCTGCATGCCGACCCCGGTCAACCCCGATGCGCAGTTGGTCGACGGCAACCCGGTGGGCAAGATCCCGGCGTTGCGTCTGGCTGACGGCTCGGTGCTGCACGACAGCCGGGTGATCCTCGATTACTTCGACCACCAGCACGTCGGCAACCCGCTGATCCCCCGCGACGGCTCGGCACGCTGGCGCCGCCTCACATTGGCCTCGATGGCCGACGGCATCATGGATGCCGCCGTGCTGGTGCGCTACGAAACAGCCCTGCGCCCGGTGGAGAAGCACTGGGATCAGTGGCTCGACGAGCAGCGCAACAAAATCCGCCGCACCCTCGCCGAGCTGGAACAGAATGCCATCGCCGAACTGGCCAGCCACTTCGACGTTGCCGCGATCAGCGTGGCCTGTGCCCTGGGTTATCTGGATTTTCGCCATCCGGATATGCAATGGCGCGTGGACAACCCACAGCTTGCCGCCTGGTACGCCGACGTCAGCCAGCGGCCTTCGATGCAGCAGACCCAGCCACCGGCCTGACCTGCACACCGACCCAATGTGGGAGCGGGCTTGCCCGCGACTGCGGTATGTCATCCAGCACATCGGTTTCTGACCCCCCGCTATCGCGGGCAAGCCCACTGCCACAGTGGGCAGTGGTGACAGCAAGGAATGTGGCGATCCTTGTGGCTAACTGCGCCCCTACTTGTCGATCTTCGCGCAAGCCGATCATTGCACCGCCTCCAGATCAAACTGCAGCGGCTCGCTCGCCTTGCGCTTGCCCACCCCGTACCAGTCCAATTTGCGCGTGAGCACCATCACCGTGCCCAGCAGGCCGAACAACAACAGCGAACCCATCAGCAGCGCGTAATCCTCCGCACTCAACAACCCGTACAACAAGCCATACAACGCCGCGAGCCCCGCTGAGAACCCCAGGCCGTGGGCGACGCTGCGCAGCACATGGCACACATAGAAACCGATCAACACCACGCACGCACTCGCCGAGATCAGATACGCCAGGGCAAACCCCAGGTGCTCGGACAGCGACAACAACAGCAGATAAAAGAACGCCAGCGCCACGCCCACCAGGGCGTATTGAATCGGGTGCACCGCCAGGCTCTTGAGCACTTCGAACAGAAAGAAACCGGCAAAGGTCAGGGCGATAAACAGCAGCGCGTATTTGATCGCGCGATCGCTCTTGAGGTACTGGTCCACCGGATCGATGAAGTTCACGCCGAAGCTGCGGTTGTTGAAGTCGTCACAGCCTTCGCGGTCCAGGCAGGTTTGCAGGGCCTGTTCGAGGTTGGTGGAAAAGAATGAGGTCTGCCAGTTGGCGGTGAAGCCTTTGTCGGTGATGTCACGCTGGGCCGGCAGGAAGTTGCCGATAAAGCTGGGGTGCGGCCAGTTGGACGCCAGCGATACCTGACTGGTCTTGCCCACCGGCACCACTTGCAGTTGTTCGGTGCCTTGCAGGCGCAGGTCGAAGGCGAAGTCCACCACCGCCGGTTTTTTACTGTCCTGCTCCGGCAGCGTGACATGGACGCCCTCCCCCAGCCAATCCACTTGGGTGCCCGGCGAAAACTCCAGGCGTTGGCTGCCCAGCTCCAGCTTCAGGGCGTTTTCGATGCCACGGATATCGCTGATGCCCACCGCCAGAAACGCCGGTTCGAAGCGGTAGTCCGCGAAATTTTCGTTGATGCCCAACTGCGCGGGCAGCTCGAAGCGCCCACTGATGCGGCTATCGGCATGGAACAGCCGTGCCTGGTAAATCCCCCGGGCGCGCAGCTCGGTCTGCACCTGGCCGTCGAGTTCAAAACGGTCCGGCAGGAAATACAGGCGCCCGCGTTCTTCACGGGTTTCCTCGTAGCGCTTGTTGAGTTTTTCGTTGAGTTTCCATTCACGCACGGTCTTGCGATATGGCACCACCATGACCGGGCCGGTCAGGCGCTGGGCGAAGCTGGAACTGCGGGCGATGTCCATCACGACACCGTCGCGCAGTTGCTGGCGGTCACTGATGATGCCGTTGATCATCAACAACGGAATCAGTAACAGCAGGATCAGTAGCGCAATGGCGCCAAGTTTGAAAAGCAGGCTGCGGTTCATGGGGCTCTCCCTGTTTTGATGGGCAGAGCGTGAGCCGCACGCGTGGGGGTTTTATGTGGGTACTGTGGAGACTGTGTGGAGATGCAGCACCACCTGCACTCCACCCGGCACATTGCCGATCTGCAACGCACCGCCGTGTAGCTTCATCACTTCTTCAACGAAGTTCAAACCCAGGCCCGTGCTCTTGCGCCCACTGGCCGGACGCGGCAATGAATAGAACCGCTCACTCAAACGCGGCAAGGCATAGTCGGGAATCGGCGCGGCCTGGTTGAACAGGCTCACCTGCACATCGTTGTGCTGGCGGCTCGCACTGAAGCGCAACGTGCCACCCGGCGGGGTGAAATCCAACGCGTTATCCAGCAAGTTGCCCAGCGCCTGA
This sequence comes from Pseudomonas sp. MD330_10, assembly GCF_042610415.1. Classification (NCBI taxonomy): domain Bacteria; kingdom Pseudomonadati; phylum Pseudomonadota; class Gammaproteobacteria; order Pseudomonadales; family Pseudomonadaceae; genus Pseudomonas; species Pseudomonas sp. MD330_10. The sequence continues at coordinate 30,586 of NZ_JBHGZU010000012.1, read as the reverse complement.
CGCAACAGGAACGGCTCGCCAAACACGTTCACATCCGCCGCAATCGCTTGCTCGACGTGTAACCCAGCGCCTTCGATGCGCGCACACTGGGCATTGAGCACATCGCTCACCAGGGCCGCCAGCGGGATGCTCACCTGCTCTTCCAGGCCCTGGCGTTGTTCGACCTGCGCCAGGTTCAACAGGCGTTCGATCAACTGCTGCAAGCGTGCGCTTTCGCTGTCGATATTGCCGACAAAACGCTGCTGTTGTTCGCGGGTCATGTCGCCCTGCAACAGCTCCGCCGCGCCGCGAATGGCCGCCAGCGGGCTTTTCAGTTCGTGGGTCAGGGTGTGTACGTAGTGTTCGACGTAGGCTTTGCCTTCCAGCTGTGTGCGCATGTGCTCCACAGCAGTGGAGAGTTGCTTGAGTTCGCCGCCCCGGTAGTGCGGCAGCTCGGCGCGGCGGCCCTCGCTGACGGCTTCGGCATAGGCGGTCAGACGGCGCAGGGCGGCGCTCACCCACCACGACAACAGCGCGCCGAGCAGCAACCCGAGGATGACCAGCCCGGCGCCGTACCAAAGCAGGCGCCGCTCGGTACGGTCGACATAGGGCTGCAACGAGCTGTTGGGCTTGGCCACGGTGACCACGCCGATGATCTGGCCGTTATCGCGGATCGGCGCGCCCACGTGCATCACCGACGAGGTGGCGTCCTCCGGGTTACTGCGGGTGGAACGCGCGCCGTATTCGCCGCGCAGGGTCAGGTAAACGTCGTTCCACTTCGAATAGTCCTGGCCCACCGCCACGCCGCTGGAGTCGAGCAACACGGTGCCGTTGGCGTCGGTGACGTAAATTCGATGGTTAACCTGGTTTTTCGGTAGCCCCCAGATGGTCGCGCCCGGCTGACGATTGCCGTAAGCCTTGAGCAGCGCGGGCCAGTGGCTCTGGCCGAGGGTGCCGTTTTTGACGTCATCGCGCAGGATCTCGGCCAGCAGGTTGGCGGTGTCCACCAGGGTTTCTTCGGTGGACTGGCGCACGCCGGGGCGGATTTCCTTCATCACGGTGCTGAGCACGAAATAGCCGGTCAGGCCGATAAACAGCGCGTACACCAGGAACATCCGCAGCCCCAGGCGCATCAGCTGTGGCTCGGGCTGTAGCTGTAGCCGAGGCCGCGGTGGGTCTGGATCGGTTCGGCTTGGGCGGCAATGCCGCGCAATTTGCTGCGCAGGCTTTTGATATGGCTGTCGATGTTGCGCTCGTAGCCGGCATCGGCAGGCACGCCCACGGCGTCGAGCAACTGTTCGCGGCTGAACACCCGCTCCGGTTGTTCCAACAGGCTTTGCAGCAGACGAAACTCATGGCGCGTCAGGCTCAAGGGCTGGCCGCGATAGGCGATCTGCATGCGCTCCAGATCCACCTGAAACAGCGCCGGCGCCACACCGGGGCCGACGCGTTTGAGGATCGCCTTGACCCGCGCCGCCACTTCCCTTGGGCTGAACGGCTTGACCACGTAATCGTCGGCGCCGATCTCCAGCCCCACGACCCGGTCGATCTCACCGTCGCGGGCACTGAGGAACATCACCGGCACTTCGCTGAAGCGGCGCAATTGCTTGCAGGTTTCAAAACCACTGATGTCCGGTAGGCCGATGTCGAGGATGATCAGGTCGGCCGGGGTCTTGCGCTGATGCTCCAGCGCCGCCTGGCCCAGGCTCAGCCAGGTGGTGCCGAAGCCCTCGCCTTGCAGGGCGAATATCAGCGTGTCGGCAATCGCCGCTTCGTCTTCGACAATCAGGATGTGGGGCATGGCAGTCCGTCAGCAGTCCGGTTTGTCGGCAGTGTACCGACGGGCCGGGTTCACCGCAGCGCCGAATTCACGCAGGGCCTTGGCACCGATCAGCAACGGGTAGTTGAAGCTGCTGCGGTCGGTGAGGTTGACCTCGACGGTGCGCTTGACGTTGCCCAGGCACATTTCCAGATCGATCACTGGGCGCTTGGCCACGCTGGCTTCATCTTTTTCGTCGTCTTCGTCGGCGCGGCTCTTGATCTTGCTGATGCGCGAGACTTTGTGTTCGAAGACCTTATCGGACGCGTCCTTGCCGCCCAGGCGGAAACGTACCCAGTCGTCGCCATCGCGGGTGAAGGTTTCGATGTCGCGGGCCGACAGCGAGGCAGTCAGCGCGCCGGTGTCCATCTTGGCCTTGAAGGTTTCGCCGATCTCCGGCAACTGGATGTATTCGTAGCGACCGTAGAGGGTCGGTTCGGCGGCCATGACCGGCAGGGCAACCAGGGCGAGGGAGGCAAGGAGCAGTTTCACGAAGTGATTCCTCGGAAAAGAAGTAGGCGGATTCTAGACCGCATAAGCGCTACTTAGTTAGATCACCCGGCGTTTTGTGATTTGGCCTCTAGACTCAAGCTGCTTATCATGGCCCGCCCACACAATTCCAAGAGTTGCTTATGCGCCGCCTGCTCACCGGCTGTTTGGTTACATTGCTGCTGTTACTCAATACGCTGGTCCTGATCGGACCGCTGATGGTGTTCGCCCTGCTCAAACTGGTGGCGCCTGGCCGCTCTCGGGACTACATGTCCTGGGCGGTAATGTGGATCGCCGAGACCTGGGCCGAGATCGACAAACTGATCTTCGCCCTGTGCATTCCGACCCAGTGGGATATCCGCGGCGGCGATGAGCTGCGCCGTGACACGTCGTACCTGGTCATCAGCAACCATCAATCGTGGGTGGATATTCCCGCGCTGATCCAGGCCCTCAACCGGCGCACGCCGTTCTTCAAGTTCTTCCTGAAAAAAGAGCTGATCTGGGTGCCCTTCCTTGGCCTGGCCTGGTGGGCGCTGGATTACCCGTTCATGAAGCGCTACACCAAAGCCTTCCTGGCCAAACACCCGGAATTGGCGGGCCAGGATTTGAAAATCACCAAACAGGCGTGCGAGCTGTTCAAGCGCCAGCCGGTGACGGTGGTCAATTACCTGGAAGGCACGCGCTTCAGCCAGGCCAAACATGCGCAGCAGACTTCACCGTTCAAGCGGCTGCTCAAGCCCAAGGCGGGCGGTGTGGCGTTTGTGCTGGCGGCAATGGGCGAACAGCTGGATGCGATTCTCGACGTGACCGTGGTGTACCCGTCGCAGAAGATCCCGGGGTTCTGGGACTTGATCAGCGGCGCGGTGCCGAAGGTGATCATCGATATCCAGACCCGCGAGCTGGACCCGGCGTTGTGGCAGGGGGATTACGAGAACGATCCGGCCTTTCGCCAGACCGTCCAGAGCTGGGTGAACCAGCTCTGGGAGGAAAAAGACGCGCGCATCGAGCACCTGCGCGCGCAGGGATAATCAGCTGCGGGTGCCCCAGGCTTGAGCCAGCTTACCCAGCACCGAACTGTTGGCGCCCTGGCTGCCCAGAAATTGCAGAATCACCGGGGCAAACTGGCCGACCATGCCACTGTCCATGCCCAAGGCGCTGAAGGCGGTGTTGAGGTCGTTGGTGTTTTTTACATTGCCGAGCAGGCCGTCCAGGCCGCTGGTCTTGCTGCCGCCGGTCTGGCTAAGCATGCCGCTCAAGGCTCCAAGGCTGCCGAGGGCATTGTTGCCCGACAACTGGTCAAGCCCTGGCACGCTCTGGCCCAACTGCGAATAATCTTTGCCGCTCAACTGATTGCGCGCCAGGCCGAGCATGGCGCCGGTGCCGCCGATGGCTTGCTCCGGGGTAACGTTCAACTGCGAGGTCAGGGTGCTCAGCAGGTCGGCCGTCTGGGACGACGGTGCGGCAGCAGCGGCTTTGTTGTTACCACCCTGCATACCCGCAATGGCATTGGCCGCGTCGCCCAGGCTGAAGCCTGCGGCCAGTGCGGGCCCGGCGGCCAGCGTCATCAGGCAGGACAGGGCGAAACCGCGTGAAATCTTCATGGATACAACCTCAGGATGTAGGGGCGAAAGCAGGGTTTTGACTGGGTAACCGGTCGGTTGTTCCGAGCCAGGGAGGAACCGATCCGGCCTAAGCGAGTCCATGAACTGACTACAAAATTTGTCAGGAAGAGACTTATGACTGCGATCCAACCCCAAGTGATTGAGCACAAGCCTCCATTCTGGAGCCGCCCTCGCCTGTTCCTCGGTGCCTGTGTCGTGGTGGTTGCCGGTATCGGCGGCGCGATCTACACCCAGGACAGCGTCAAATCCGCCGCCACCCTGGTGACCACCACCCAGCAGCCGGCCGCGCAGATCATGGCGCACAAAGACTACCTGGAAGTGCAACCCATCGCCGCTGCCGCCGCAGAGCCGGACAAGAGCCTGGAATTGTGGGCGATTCCCAAAGACGGCACGCCGATCTCCCTGGGCCTGTTGCCGGAGGACGGCAAAGGCATTATCGGCCTGAACCCACGCCAGCAAGCGTCCATCAGCAAACCGGTGGAGTTGATGGTGAGTTCGGAAACCAAAGGCGGCTCGGTGAGCAAACAACCGACCGGGCCCACTGTCTATCAGGGCGCACTGGCCAACCGCTGATATCCCAATACCACAAGCCAATGTGAGAGGGGGCTCGCCCCCGATGGCGTCGATTCAGTCACCTGTTTACTGACTGAATCAATACCACCGGGGGCGAGCCCCCTCCCACATTTGGCCCTTCGTGTGCCTGGGTTTACGCCGCGCTGAACAACTTGTGCGGATCAATCACAAACTTCTTCGGCACGCCCGCATCGAACTCGCCGTAGCCCCGTGGTGCGTCGTCCAGGCTGATCACCTGCACGCCGACGATCTCGGCGATGTTGATGCGGTCCCACATGATCGCCTGCATCAGCTGGCGGTTGTACTTCATCACCGGGGTCTGGCCGGTGTGGAAGCTGTGGGATTTGGCCCAACCCAGGCCGAAACGGATGCTCAGGCTGCCCATTTTCGCGGCGGCGTCGACGGCACCCGGATCTTCGGTGACGTACAGGCCCGGGATACCGATCTTGCCCGCTACGCGCACTACACCCATCAGCGAGTTGAGTACGGTGGCAGGGGCCTCTGCCTTGACGCCATCGTGGCCATGGCCGCGCGCTTCAAAGCCCACGCAGTCGACCGCGCAGTCCACTTCCGGCTCGCCCAGCAACGCGGCGATCTGTTCGTGCAGCGGCGTATCGGTGGACAGGACTACTACCTCAAAACCCTGGGCCTTGGCGTGGGCCAGGCGGATGGAGTTGACGTCACCGACGATCACCACTGCCGCACCCAGCAGACGCGCCGACGCAGCAGCGGCCAGGCCAACCGGGCCGGCACCAGCGATGTACACGGTGCTGCCTGGGCCAACGCCCGCCGTCACCGCGCCGTGGTAGCCCGTCGGCAGAATGTCGGAGAGGCAGGTCAGGTCGCGGATTTTCTCCATGGCCTTGTCGCGGTCCGGCAGTTTGAGCAGGTTGAAGTCGGCGTACGGCACCAGCACGTACTCGGCCTGGCCGCCGGTCCAGTCGCCCATGTCGACGTAGCCATAGGCACCACCGGCACGGGCCGGGTTGACGGTCAGGCACACGCCGGTGTGTTGCTCTTTGCAGGAACGGCAGCGCCCGCAAGCCACGTTGAAGGGGACGGAAACCAAGTCGCCGATTTTCAGGTTTTCGACGTCGCTGCCCTTCTCGATCACTTCACCGGTGATTTCGTGACCGAGCACCAGGCCGGTCTGGGCAGTGGTACGGCCGCGCACCATGTGTTGGTCGGAGCCGCAGATATTGGTGGAGACCACGCGCAGGATGACGCCGTGCTCGATCTTCCTGCCACGGGGGTCCTGCATTTTGGGATAGTCGATTTTCTGTACTTCGACCTTGCCGTTGCCGAGATACACGACACCACGATTACCAGACATGCTTTCACCTCGCTGTTGTTTTTATGGAACTGCGTTGCCGTCAAATGGGCAGCGCGTTAAGTGCTCGGGTACAGATGCTGTTGCTTGTGTTGTTTGTCAGGGCCTCATCGGGGGCAAGCCCCCTCCCACAGTTGAATGCGTGCACAAATCAAAATGTGGGAGGGGGCTTGCCCCCGATAGCGGCAGTCATAGCACCACTGTCCTATTGGCATTCAAGAACACCCGCCGCTCAATGTGATACCCAACCGCCCGGGCCAATGTCAGCCCTTCGATATCGCGCCCCTTGGCAATCAAATCCTCGGGATAGTGGCTGTGATCCACCACCTCCACGCCCTGGGCGATGATCGGGCCTTCGTCCAGGTCGTTGTTGATGTAATGCGCAGTGGCGCCCACCAGTTTCACGCCCTTGTTGTACGCCTGGTGATACGGCTTGGCGCCCTTGAACCCCGGCAGCAATGAGTGGTGAATGTTGATGGCCTTGCCATCGAGCTTGCGGCACAGCTCCGGCGACAGCACTTGCATATAGCGCGCAAGAATCACCAGTTCGGCACCGGTGTCTTCCACCACTTGCCACACCTGACGCTCCTGGGACGGTTTGTCGTTGGGGTCGAGGGGGAAATGGTAGTAGGGAATCTGATGCCAGTCGGCCAATGGCTTGAGATCGGGGTGGTTTGATACCACCGCCACCACGTCCATCGACAATTGGCCGATACGCTGGCGGTACAGCAGATCGTTCAGGCAGTGATCGGCCTTGGACACCATGATCACCACTTTTGGCCGGTAGTTCGGTGCCGTCAGCTCGAAGATCATGCCAAACGCCTCGCCCCGCGCAGCCAGGCCATCGCGAAAGGCTTGCTCGTCGAACCCGTCAGGCTGGCGGAATTCCACGCGAATGAAAAACCGGCCCGAGAGGCGGTCATCGAACGAATGGTGCTCGGTGACGTAGCAGCCCTGCTCGAACAGGTAGCGGGTGACCGCGTCCACCGTGCCGAGCACGCTGGGGCAGTCGGCGGTCAAAATCCATGTATCGGGTGCGCGGCTCATGGGTTATTCCTCAGGCTTGGACACTCAGGCCGAATTCCGCCGAGGCATCCTGCAACCACAGCCACCAGTAATCCGAGAAGCTGCGACGGATCACCAGTTCCCAGGTGTCTTCGGCGGTATGGCGGATCACCAGTTGCGACTTGGCGAACACCGTGCCTACCGCTTTGCCCACTGGGAAATTATTGGGGTGCACGTCGTAGCTGGTGGATTTCATCAGCACATCGCGCACGTTCGGGCCGCTGAGTTCGAGGATCTGCTGGCCGCCGCTGACGTTGACCACCTGAATATGCAGGTCGCCCAGCGCGGCACGCAGGTTCTGCTCTGCGGCGAACTCCTCACCGCTCGGCACCACCAACAGCCACTCATCCGGGCCGAGCCATTGCAGGCTGGTTTCGCCTTTGACGATAACTTGCAGGGCGCCGGGCAATTCGATGCCCAGGGCCTTGTGCACACCGGCGGCGAACGCGGCATCATGACCATCGCCACGAATGGTCAGGTGGCCGAGCAGTTTCTTTTCGCGCACGGTCACACCGGCGTTCTTGCGGCCCTTACCGACCAGACTGGCGAGGTCGGCATGGTGCAGCGACGACTCGGCCTTGGCGCCGGTAGTGGGGCGTTGTTGGTACACATTGGCTGCTGTCATAAAGCACCTGTTCTGAATTCTGTTGTGTGGCTACTGGCGTCATCGGGAGCAAGCCCCCTCCCACAGGGGAATGCATTCCAAATGTGGGAGGGGGCTTGCTCCCGATGGCCGCGCCTCGGTCTATCAAATGTTCTGGCGATCCCCTTTCGGGTCGAAGAACACCGAAGACACAATCTCAGCCTCGATCACGCTGCCATCGGCCTGGGGCGAGAACACCCGTTCGCCGATGCGCTTCAAGCCGCCTTTCACCACGCCCATGGCAAACGAATAGCCCAGGGAGTTGTGCGCGTAGCTGGAGGTGACGTGACCAACCATCTTCATCGGGATCGACTGCTTCGGATCGAGCACCAGTTGCGCGCCCTCCGGCAGCCACACCTTAGGATCAATCGGCTTGAGGCCCACCAGTTGCTTGCGCTCTTCGCGCACGCAGTCTTCACGGTTCATGCCGCGCCAGCCGATCCACGAGAACGGTTTGGTACGACCGACGCACCAGCCCATGTTGAGGTCGTCCGGGGTCATCGAGCCGTCGGTATCCTGGCCGACGATGATGAAGCCCTTCTCGGCCCGCAGTACGTGCATGGTTTCGGTGCCGTACGGAGTCAGGTTGTACTTCTTGCCGGCGGCGACAATCTGTTCCAGCACGCCCATGGCGTAGTCGGCCTGCACGTTGACTTCGTACGACAGCTCACCGGTAAACGAAATGCGGAACACCCGCGCCGGCACACCGCCCACCAAACCTTCTTTCCAGGTCATGAACGGGAAACCGTCCTTGTCCAGGTCGATGTCGGTGACTTCCGCCAGCAGCTTGCGGCTGTTGGGGCCGGACAGGGTCATGGTAGCCCAGTGGTCGGTGACCGAGGTGAAGTACACCTTGAGGTCCGGCCATTCGGTTTGCTGATAGATTTCCAGCCACTGCAGCACGCGGGCGGCGCCGCCGGTGGTGGTGGTCATCAGGAAGTGGTTGTCGGCCAGGCACGCGGTCACGCCGTCGTCGAAGACCATGCCGTCTTCCTTACACATCAGGCCGTAGCGCGCCTTGCCCACGTCGAGCTTGGTCCAGGCGTTGGTGTAGATGCGGTTGAGGAACTCACGGGCGTCCGGGCCCTGGATGTCGATCTTGCCGAGGGTGGACGCATCCAACAGGCCGACGCTGTCGCGCACGGCCAGGCATTCGCGTTTCACCGCGGCGTGCAGGTCTTCACCGTTGCGCGGGAAGTACCAAGGACGTTTCCACTGGCCGACGTCTTCGAACTCGGCGCCATTCTTGACGTGCCACGCGTGCAGCGCGGTGTAGCGCACGGGTTCGAAAATATGCCCACAGTGCCGGCCCGCTACGGCGCCGAAGGTGACCGGCGTGTAGTTGGGACGGAACATGGTGGTGCCCATCTGCGGGATGGTCACGTTCAGCGAGCGCGCAGCGATAGCCAGGCCGTTGACGTTGCCCAACTTGCCCTGGTCAGTGCCGAAGCCCAGCGCGGTGTAGCGCTTGACGTGCTCGACCGACTCGAAGCCTTCGCGGGTGGCCAGTTCGATGGCGGCAGCGGTAACGTCGTTCTGCAGGTCGACGAATTGCTTCGGCGCCCGTGCGGTCGCTTTGTCGTGCGGCACCTGGTAGATCGCCAGGGTAGGTTCTTCCAGACGGCTCAGGGCCTTTGGCAGAGTGCCTTCCACCGGCGCGAAACCGGCTTCGCTGGCGGCGCGCACGCCCCCTTCAAAACCATCGGCCAGGGAATCGCCGAGGCCGTAGACGCCGTTGATACCACCGACGCACACACGTTTCTGCGGCGCCTCGCCGGGGACGAAACCAAGAATGTCTTCACGCCAGATCGGCTTGCCGCCCAGGTGCGAAGCCAGGTGAACCACCGGGCTGTAGCCGCCGGAGCTGGCTACCAGGTCGCAGTCCAGCCACTCGCCGGGGCTGGTGACTTTATGGGCCTTGACGTCAATCGCGGCGACACGCGCAGCGGTCACGCGCTTGGTGCCACGGGCTTCGACCACGGCGCTGCTGGTGAGGATGCGGATACCTTTGGCGCGGGCTTCTTCCACCAGTGCACCGCGTGGGTTGTGGCGCACATCGGCGACGGCTACCACGGCCAGGCCGGCGTCGAACCAGTCCAAGGCCACGCGATAGGCGTGATCGTTGTTGGTCGACAGCACCAATTTTTTACCCGGTGCCACGCCGTAACGGCGCACATATGTGGAGACCGCACCGGCCAGCATGTTGCCCGGCACGTCGTTGTTGCCGTACACCAATGGACGCTCGCACGCACCGGTGGCCAACACCACGCGTTTGGCACGCACACGGTGAATGCGCTGGCGCACCACGCCGATCGGCGCACGGTCGCCGAGGTGATCGGTAAGGCGCTCGTGAATGGTCAGGAAGTTATGGTCGTGGTAGCCGTTGACCGTGGCGCGGGGCAGCAGCACCACGTCCGGCAGGCTTTTCAACTCGGCGATCACACTGGCGACCCACTCGCTGGCGGGCTTGCCGTCCAGGCTTTCGCGGGAGTCGAGCAACGAACCACCGAACTCTTCCTGCTCATCGGCAAGGATCACCCGGGCGCCGCTGCGCGCAGCCGCCAGTGCCGCCGCCAGCCCGGCAGGGCCTGCGCCCACCACCAGCACGTCGCAGTGACGGTTGAAGTTGTCGTAGGTGTCCGGATCGTTCTCGGTCGGCGAGCGGCCCAGGCCGGCGGCCTTGCGGATGTACTTCTCGTAGGTCATCCAGAACGATTGCGGGTACATGAAGGTTTTGTAGTAGAAACCCGGCGGCATCAGCTTGCCGCCGACCTTGCCGAGAATGCCCATCATGTCGTTGTTGACGCTCGGCCAGCCGTTGGTGCTGGTGGCGACCAAACCTTGATACAGCGCCTGTTGTGTGGCGCGTACGTTAGGAATCTGGGTGGCTTCGGTCGCGCCGATCTGCAGCACTGCGTTCGGCTCTTCGGCACCGGCGGCAAAGATGCCGCGAGGGCGCGAGTACTTGAAGCTGCGGCCAATGATATCGACGCCGTTGGCCAGCAACGCGGCGGCCAGGGTGTCGCCTTCGAAGCCTTTGTAGGTCTGGCCGTTGAAGCTGAAGGTCAGGACCTTGTTACGGTCGATCCGGCCACCGTTGGACAGGCGATTGATCTGGCTCATACCTTCTCTCCAGAAGCCTTGGCGGTGAATTGCGGCTTCTCGCCAATCTTGTAGGTTTCAAGAATTTCGTAGGTCACGGTGTCGCGGGTCGCGTTGAAATACTGGCGGCACCCGGCGGCGTGAATCCACAACTCGTGGTGCAGGCCACGGGGGTTGTCGCGGAAGAACATGTAGTCGCCCCACTGCTCGTCGGTGCAGGCGTTCGGGTCTAGCGGGCGCGGGATGTGCGCTTGGCCGGACGCGTGGAATTCCTCTTCGGAGCGCAGTTCGCCACAGTGAGGACAGAAGATATGCAACATAGGGAATTTCTCCTGTTAGTGGGCGACGGCGGCAGCGCCGTGTTCGTCGATCAACGCACCGTTGTGGAAACGGTCGATGGAAAAAGGTGCCGCCAATGGGTGCATTTCACCCTTGGCGAGGCTGGCGGCAAACACGTTGCCTGAGCCCGGCGTGGCCTTGAAGCCACCGGTGCCCCAACCGCAGTTGAAGAACATGTTCGGCACCGGGGTCTTGGAGATGATCGGGCACGCATCCGGGGTGGTGTCGACGATGCCGCCCCACTGGCGGTTCATGCGTACGCGCGACAGCACTGGGAACATCTCAACGATGGCCTGGATGGTGTGCTCGATCACCGGGTACGAACCGCGCTGGCCGTAGCCGTTGTAACCGTCGATACCGGCACCGATCACTAGGTCGCCCTTGTCGGACTGGCTGATGTAACCGTGTACGGCGTTGGACATGATCACGCTGTCGATAATTGGCTTGATCGGCTCCGACACCAGCGCTTGCAGCGGGTGGGATTCGATTGGCAGGCGGAAACCGGCGAGCGAAGCCATGTGACCGGAGTTACCGGCAGTGACCACACCAACGCGCTTGGCGCCGATAAAGCCCTTGGTGGTTTCCACACCGATGCACACGCCGTTTTCCTTGCGGAAGCCGATCACTTCGGTTTGCTGGATCAAGTCCACACCGAGGGCGTCGGCGGCGCGGGCGAAGCCCCAGGCCACGGCATCGTGACGGGCCACGCCGCCACGCCGTTGCACGGTGGCGCCGAGCACCGGGTAGCGGGTGTTTTTCGAGCAGTCCAGGTACGGAATCTCGTCGGCTACTTGCTTGGCATTCAGCAGCTCGCCATCCACGCCATTGAGGCGGTTGGCGCTGACGCGGCGCTCGGAGTCACGGATGTCCTGCAGGGTGTGGCACAGGTTATAGACGCCACGCTGGGAGAACATCACGTTGTAGTTCAGGTCCTGAGACAGGCCTTCCCACAGTTTCATCGCGTGTTCGTACAGGTGCGCCGACTCGTCCCACAGGTAGTTGGAACGCACGATGGTGGTGTTGCGCGCGGTGTTACCGCCGCCCAGCCAGCCTTTCTCGACCACGGCCACGTTGGTGATGCCGTGTTCCTTGGCCAAGTAGTAAGCGGTCGCCAGACCATGCCCGCCGCCGCCGACGATGACCACGTCGTACACCTTTTTAGGGGTCGGCGTGCGCCACATCTTCTGCCAGTTTTCGTGATGGCTGAGTGAGTGCTTGAAGAGGCCGAAGCCCGAGTAGCGTTGCATAGTCATTACTCCAATACCGCGCTCAGCGATAAACCGGGAAATCAGCGCACAGGGCAGACACGTGCTTGGCCACGTTAGCCTCGACATCGGCGTCGCCGAGGTTGTCGAGGATGTCGCAGATCCAGCCAGCCAACTCGATGCACTGCGGCACTTTGAAACCACGCGTGGTCACCGCCGGGGTGCCGATACGCAGGCCCGACGTCACGAACGGCGACTGCGGGTCATTCGGCACGGCGTTCTTGTTGACGGTGATATGGGCGCGACCGAGGGCGGCATCCGCCTCTTTGCCGGTCAGGCCCTGACGGATCAGGCTGACCAGGAACAGGTGGTTATCGGTGCCGCCGGACACTACATCGTAGCCGCGTTTGATAAACACGCTGGCCATGGCCTGGGCGTTATCGATCACTTGTTGCTGGTAAGCCTTGAAACCCGGCTCCAGCGCTTCCTTGAAGCACACCGCCTTGCCGGCGATCACATGCATCAGCGGGCCGCCCTGGGCGCCAGGGAACACGGCGGCGTTGAGCTTCTTCTCGATCTCTTCGTTGGCCTTGGCCAGGATCAAGCCGCCACGCGGACCGCGCAGGGTTTTGTGAGTCGTGGTGGTGACCACATCGGCGTAAGGCAGCGGGTTCGGGTACAGACCGGCGGCAACCAGGCCGGCGACGTGGGCCATATCGACGAACAGCAGCGCGCCCACCTTGTCGGCGATCTGACGGAAACGGGGGAAATCCAGAGTCTTGGAGTAGGCGGAGAAACCGGCCACCACCATCTTCGGCTTGTGCTCCACCGCCAGGCGCTCGACTTCGTCGTAGTCGATCAGGCCGGTGTCGGTGTTGATGCCGTATTGCACCGCGTTGTACAGCTTGCCCGAGGACGACACTTTAGCGCCGTGGGTCAGGTGACCGCCGTGGGCCAGGCTCATGCCGAGGATGGTGTCGCCGGCATTGATCAGCGCCAAGTACACCGCGCTGTTGGCGGACGAACCGGAGTGCGGCTGCACGTTGGCGTAATCGGCACCGAACAGTTGCTTGGCGCGCTCGATGGCCAGGGCCTCGACTTTATCCACATGCTCGCAGCCACCGTAGTAGCGCTTGCCTGGGTAGCCTTCGGCGTATTTGTTGGTGAGGCCGCTGCCTTGGGCTTCCATCACCCGCTTGCTGGTGTAGTTCTCTGACGCGATCAGCTCGATATGATCTTCCTGGCGCTGCTCCTCGGCATTCATCGCCGCCAGCAGTGCGTCGTCATATCCCTGAATCTGGTCTTGTTTGCTGAACATCGCGTCTCTCCCAGCCTTTCGTATTGTTAAGGCCCTCGCAGGGCCCTTTGATGCGATGGTAGGGCTGGCGTAGACAGGTCAAATGCCTGCGCACGCCACGCAAAGGTGCGTTTACGACATTACCGAATCAACACCAAATAAATGTGGGAGCGGTTAGGCAATGATGTGGCGCAGGAGTAGCAGCAGGAGGAAGTGCATGGGATACAGGGCGTAGGCCCAGCGGCGCATTGCTGGCGGCGAGGTGCTGTGGGCATGTCGCAATAAGACCAACCCCGCCCATGGCGCAATCAGGCACGCGACCAGCCCCAACAGCGCCACCGGCGTGCCGCTATTGAGCAGGATCTGCCATTGATTGGCGGCCACGCAGACCAACCCTGGCAACACACTGAAATACCAAGGCCGGCGAAATACCAGCAACATCGCCAGGGGCAGCAATACACCAAACAATCCGAACATTAAGTGCGCTGAAAATACCGCCGCTATCGTGACCGCGATTAACGCCAATCCTCGATCAATAAACGTCTTCTGCTGCCATCCTCGGGCAACCAGCAGGCCCAGCGCGAGGGTCGGCAACACGTTCAACGTATCGGCATCCTCGATAAACAAGCGATACGGTACTTCGCTGATTACGCTGAACAGCAGCAACCAGCCCAGGTAGCGCCATTGACCCGTTACCGGGGCGTTGCGAACCCGGTGCAGGTTCGCCGCAATCGCCAGGCAAAACCACGGGAACGCCAGCCGCCCCGGCACGTACAGGCCGTCCAGGCTCAAACCGACATAACGCAGGTGATCCAGCACCATACTGAGCAGCGCCAGCCACTTGAGCAGGTCCAGAGCGCCGTCTCGGACGGGTCCGACAGGCAAGGTGTGAGCGCTGTGCATAATTCCCCAGTGACTTTGCATTTACAGTGCGTGCGCACGCCCAACAATCTTGGTTACAGTGCGCACCAATATCGACCACAGGAACGGGCCATGACCGACAAGAGCCAACAATTCGCCAGTGACAACTATTCGGGCATCTGCCCGGAAGCCTGGGCCGCCATGGAACAAGCCAACCACGGCCATCAGCGCGCCTACGGCGACGATGAATGGACCCACCGCGCCGCCGACGGTTTCCGCAACCTGTTCGAAACCGACTGCGAAGTGTTTTTCGCCTTCAACGGCACCGCGGCCAACTCCCTGGCGCTGTCGTCTCTGTGCCAGAGCTACCATAGCGTGATTTGCTCGGAAACCGCCCACGTCGAAACCGACGAATGCGGCGCGCCGGAGTTTTTCTCCAACGGCTCCAAGCTGCTCACCGCCCGCACCGAAAACGGCAAACTGACCCCCGAGTCGATCCGCGAGATCGCCCTCAAGCGCCAGGACATCCACTACCCCAAACCCCGCGTAGTCACCCTGACCCAAGCCACCGAAGTCGGTAGCGTGTACACCCCCGAGGAAATCCGCGCCATCAGCGCCACCTGCAAAGAGCTGGGCCTGAACCTGCACATGGACGGCGCGCGCTTCTCCAACGCCTGTGCGTTCCTTGGCTGCTCGCCGGCCGACCTTACCTGGAAAGCCGGGGTGGACGTGCTGTGCTTTGGCGGCACCAAAAACGGCATGGCCGTGGGCGAGGCGATCCTGTTCTTCAACCACAAGCTGGCCGAAGACTTCGACTATCGCTGCAAACAGGCCGGCCAACTGGCCTCGAAGATGCGCTTCCTCTCCGCACCTTGGGTAGGCCTGCTGGAAAACGACGCCTGGCTCAAGCACGCCCGCCACGCCAACCACTGCGCGCAGTTGCTGAGCAGCCTGGTGGCGGATATTCCCGGCGTGGAGCTGATGTTCCCGGTGCAGGCCAACGGCGTGTTCCTGCAACTGTCGGAACCGGCCATCGCCGCGCTGACAGCCAAGGGCTGGCGCTTCTACACCTTCATCGGCAAAGGTGGGGCGCGCTTCATGTGCGCGTGGGATACCGAAGAAGAACGCGTAAGGGAACTGGCCGCGGATATCCGCGAAGTGATGAACGCCTGAGACGGGCGAATAGTGGCGCTGTGCCGAGACTGTTATTTGTTATTTCCGACAGCAACGCAGCGAGCTTTCATTGACTAACCTCTTGGAACCCGCAAGGAAATCGCCGCTGCAGCGGCTGCCCTCGCGGGTACTACCACCCGCCGAACAATCGGCTGGAAACGGAAATCCAGAAGAGGTTTTTAATCATGGAATATCAAAGCACCGGCAATACCCTAAAAAGCGACGGCACTGTCACCACCACCGTTATCGACTGGGACGAGTTCAGAAAAACCGCCCAAATCGGCGACACTATCCGCGAGCCGTCGAGGACGCTGCGGATCTATGACAAAGTCTATGAATTGACAGCTTCAGGCCAGCACTTCGTCGTACACATCTACGCTCAATAACCGTTAACCTTCGCGCACTCCCACGCACTGCGTGGGGATGCCGGGGCTGCGAGCTGGCTGGCCAGGCACGTTCATTCGAGCGATCAGTACTCGATACGCACATCGCCCTTCGGCACACTGCAGCACGACAGGATGTAGCCTTCGGCTTCATCATCCTCGGTGATCCCACCGTTGTGCTCCATCTCCACTTCCCCACCCAGCTTCAGCACCTTGCACGTGCCGCAGATGCCCATGCCGCAGGCTTTGGGGATCATCAGGCCAAGCTTGGCGGCGGCGGCGTGTACGGTTTCGCCCGGCGCCACGCGGATGCTCTTGCCCGAGGTAATGAACTCCACCTGGTGCAGGTCCGCCAGGTCGACTTCCGGCGCGTCGGCGGCTTGTTCGGCTTGCTCCACCGCATCGGCGCGGGCTTCGGGCGGCGTGGCGCCGAAGGATTCCTCGTGGTAGCGCGTCATGTCGAAACCGGCGGCTTCCAGCAGGCGCTTCACGGCGGTCATGTAGGGCGTTGGGCCGCAGCAGAACACTTCGCGCTCCAGCAAGTCGGGCACCATCAGTTCGAGCATCTTGTGGTTCAGGTAACCGCGGTAACCGGCCCATGGTTCGCCCAGGCCATGTTTTTCGCAGATCAAGTGCAGGCTGAAGTTATCGATCCGCGACGCCATGTGCTCCAGCTCGCGGTGGTAGATGATGTCTTTAGGCGAGCGGGCACTGTGGACAAAGGTCATGTCGACATTGGCATTGGTGTCGTAGAACCAGCGCGCCATCGACATCACTGGCGTAATCCCCACGCCGCCGCTGAGGTACAGCACTTTCGGACTGGGGAAGTCGATGGCGTTGAACAGCCCCACCGGTCCGTGCACCGCCAGCTCCTGGCCTTCATGCAAAGTGTCGTGCAACCAGTTGGACACCTTGCCGCCAGGCACGCGCTTGATGGTCACCGAGAAGCTGTAGGGCACCGATGGCGAGCTGGAAATGGTGTAGGAGCGCATGATCGGCTGCCCGTCGATTTCCAGCTCCAGAGTCACGAATTGCCCTGGTTTGAAAAAGAACAGGATCGGCTGGTCGGCCATAAAGCAAAAGGTGCGCACATCCCAGGTTTCCTGGATGACTTTGACGCAACGGACGATGTGCCGACCATTGGCCCAGGTCTGGGTGGTTACCGGATTCAGGAAATTATTGGACATGTTGTTCTCCACCGCCGAGGTCGGCCTTATGGTGGCGATTCTGCGTAACGCGAGAACCGCCCACTTACCTATCTGCGACATTCACATACTTATCGCGACCAGCCCCCATACCACGGGGCTTGCGCGTCGGGATCAGAGTGGGCCATGTCGCTCATGGATAAGGTTCGCCGCATCAGCAGCCCCACACTCGCTCCCAACAACGACGCTTTCTTTACGCCTTGCTGCACACCTGATCAGCCACTATTCGCCGGCCACACAGAATGGCCATGAGGACCTACACGATGGACGTCACCGCAACCTTAAGCTTGGGCGATCCGCTGGAACCCGCACGCAAGGCCACCGCGCAAATGCTGCAAGAGCGCGAGCGCACCTTTTCGCTGCCGCAGCCGTTCTACTGCGATGAGCGTTTGTTCGATATCGACATGCAGGAGATCTTCCAGAAAGAGTGGTTGATCGCCGGCATGACCTGCGAGATTCCGACCAAGGGCAACTACCTGACCCTGCAAGTGGGCAAGAACCCGATCATCGTGATCCGTGGCGCCGAGGGCGTGGTGCATGCGTTCCACAACGTGTGCCGTCACCGTGGCTCGCGCCTGTGCACCAGCGACAAGGGCAAGGTGGCCAAACTGGTCTGCCATTATCACCAGTGGACCTACGAACTGGACGGCCGCCTGCTGTTCGCCGGCACCGAGATGGGCGCCGACTTCGACATGAATCAATACGGCCTCAAGCCGGTCAACGTGAAGACCGCCGGCGGCTATATCTTCATCAGCCTGGCCGAAAACCCGCCGGCCATCGATGACTTCCTGTCGACCCTGAACCACTACATGGAACCCTACGACATGGAGAACACCAAGGTGGCGGTGCAAACCACCTTGATGGAAAAGGCCAACTGGAAACTGGTGCTGGAGAACAACCGCGAGTGCTACCACTGCGGCGGTTCGCACCCGGAGCTGCTCAAAACCCTGCTGGAATGGGACGACGTCACCGACCCACGCGCCGACCAGGCATTCAAGGACCACGTCGCCGCCTCGGCCGCTGCCTGGGACGCCGAGAAGATCCCGTACGCCCACGCCAGCTTCGGCCTGCGTAACCGCATCGTGCGGATGCCGCTGCTCAAGGGCACCGTGTCGATGACCCTCGATGGCAAACAAGGTTGCGCCAAGCTGATGGGCCGCATCAAGAATCCGGACCTGGGCTCGATGCGCATCCTGCACCTGCCACACTCGTGGAACCACTGCATGGGCGACCACATCATTGTGTTCACGGTGTGGCCGATCAGCGCGCAGGAAACTATGGTCACTACCAAGTGGCTGGTACACAAGGATGCGGTCGAAGGCGTGGACTATGACGTGGAGCGCATGCGCCAGGTCTGGGACGCCACCAACGACCAGGACCGTCGCCTGGCAGAAGAAAACCAGCGCGGCATCAACTCCACGGCCTATCAACCGGGCCCGTACTCCAAGACTTATGAGTTCGGCGTGGTGAATTTCGTGGACTGGTACAGCGAGCGCATGCTGAGCAACCTGGGCGCAGCACCGGCGCCTTACCTCAAAGGCGTGGCGGCACACGAATAAACGCTCCTAATCGTTGGAACTGTGGGGGGGGCCTGGCCCCCTCCCACAATCGAACCTCGCACTGCTTACTATTTGATCAGATCTCTCCCAGCCCCCTACCCGCCTGCCTTCCAGCCTTTGCCCAACAACTTATCCACAGAGCCACCCACAGCAATTGTGGGCAACTGCGCCAATTACCCAGAAATAAGTGAAGAAAATCCGTGACTTATTCAAGTTACGGGTTTGGGTGTGCATTTGATCATTTTTCGATCAATACGCTACAAGCCAATAAAATCGTGGCTTGCAGCACTACGTGAACACCTTATCCACAGAAGCGCCAACAGACTTTGGGGGCAAGTATAAATACCCCACCACGCTTATCCACACGCAAAACGCTTAAAAAACCGGGGCTTAGCCTGGTTGTTTTTCATACAGCAGGCTGCAGCCCTTAATTTACCTGAGCTACAGGCACCCACGAACACCTTATCCACAGCCAGACACACAGCGATTGTGGGTAACGTCCTAGGTGGTATTCGTCTGTACAAAAAATACTCCGCATCTACACTCACCTTTGCAGTTAATTTCACCAGCCTGGGTTAGTGCGGAAGTCCTTGGCGGGATAAACGGGAGGACCAACAGTGATGTGGCAGGGCATACCCAGCCATCACTGCGCCAAAGGTTTTACGCTGATTGAATTACTACTGACGCTGGCCTTGCTGGCCACGCTGGCGACAGTGGCTTATCCGCTGACAGCATTGATGGGCAAACGCGACCGAGAACTCGACTTGCAACGTTCGTTGCGAGAGATACGCCGCGCTATTGATTCCTACAAAGAAGCCAGCGACGACGGGCGCATCGAAAAGAGCGTCACTGCCAGTGGTTACCCGCCCTCTTTGCAGACATTGGTCGATGGCGTCACCGACCAGACCAACTTGCAAGGTCAAAAACTCTATTTTCTGCGACGCATTCCTCGCGATCCTCTCTGCGAATGTCCCGAACTGGCAGCGGAAAAAACCTGGCAATTGCGCAGTTACAAGAGCAGCGCCGATAACCCACAAGAGGGAGAAGATGTATTTGACGTTTCATCCCGCAGCACTCGGGAGAGTTTGAATGGAACGTTGTACAGCCAGTGGTGAACGCGGTTTTACCCTGATCGAATTGCTGGTGGTGATGGCCATCATCGCCACACTCATGACGCTGGTCACCCCCCAGTATTTTCGCCAGCACGCCAAGGCCCAGGAAACCGTGCTGCGCCACAACCTCTCCACCATTCGCCAGGCGCTGGATCAATACCGCGAAGACCACGGCGAGAACCCCGACTCCTTGCAAGCCCTGGTGGACCGCCGCTACCTGCGCGAAATCCCTCTGGACCCGCTGACCGGCAAGCGCGACACCTGGCAACTGCAACCCTCCGACGAACAAGGCCTGGGCGACGTACGCAGCGGCGCACCGGGCACCGCTAACGATGGGACGGCCTATGCAGACTGGTAAGCAGCGCCAGCACGGCTCGGTGTTCATGGGCATGCTGGTGACGGTGGCCGTCGTGGCCGTGATGTTAATGGAGACGGGCACGCTGTGGTCCAGCGTGTTGCAGCGCGAACGCGAACTGGAACTGCTGGCGCGCGGCAACGAAATTCGCCGGGCCATCGGCTTGTACTACAAGGCCGGCAATGCCTTTCCCAAGGCCCTCGAAGACCTGGTGCTTGACCGGCGCCAACCGACCGTCAAGCGCTACCTGCGCCGGGTCTACGCCGACCCGCTGACCGGCACCACCGAGTGGGGCGTCGTGCCAGGGCCGGGCGACACCATCATGGGCGTGTTCAGCCAGGCCAAGGGCACGCCGTTCAAGCAAGGCAACTTTGCGGTCATCAATCAAAGTTTTACAGGGCAAGGCAGTTATCAAGGGTGGGTGTTTCTGTATGGCTCTGTACAGAGTAACCCTGCAACCCGCGTCACTCCTCTGGGAGATCAGCTGACTCGATGATTTCAACGATATGAACACACTGATCGTTCCAGCAGTTCGGAACTTGTTTATCTGGATTGAAGGTGGACTAGAGCATGAATAAGTACATGAAGAGTTTTATCAAATGGACAGTGCCTGCTTTGTGTTTGGTACCGACCTTGAGTTGGGCACATGGTGCTCTGGATATCCCGGCATCACGTGCGGTGAATTGCCAGGCTACCGGAGGCTACTGGCAATCAGAGGATGGGTCCTCCATTGTGGATAAAGGTTGCCGAGAATCAGCCACGCTATTTGGTACCCCTGCCCAAAAAGTATTCGCCGCGCAACAATGGCATGAGGTTTCACACATCCCAGGGATTAATAATCCATCGATGGATCAGATTAAAGCCATTATCAAAGACGGCCAGATCTGTGCTGCAAATGACCCCAGAAAAGCCAGCCTGGATTACCCAACGCCCTACTGGACCAAGACTGACGTGACGTCCGGACAGCCGCTGACCCTCCGACTTATTGGCACCGCCCCCCACGTACCCAGCAAGTTCTATACATTTGCCAGCAAACCAGGCTTCAATTCGGCCACGGACAAATTGAAGTGGAGCGATCTGGTGCAGTTGGGCCAGGAAGAGATATTTGAAGTTGCGAAAACAAACTGGCAAACGCCACCCAGACTACCCGGTGCATCGGGCTACTTCGAAACAGTAAGAACTATCCCGAATGGGCTTTCGGGCAATGGGTTGATTGTCGGCATCTGGGTACGGGACGACCCGAATGGAGAGTTTTTCATTTCGTGCTCGGACGTGAACTTCACAGGTGGAGGTGTGCCTGAGAAACTTCACAATATCGGCACGTTTATCAATGGCGACATGAGTACGCTCAAACCTGGCGACTCCGTGCACTATCGGATTTTTGGTAACGATGGGGCAAAAAAAGAACTGGTCGATATCATTCATAAAATCAGCGCAGCAAATCTGCCGCCTGTTCAATGGGGCAAAGAAATAGCCGACCAAGTCAATCCCTCCATCGCCAAAATCGGCGAGCTAGAGGGCTCGATCGTTACTTACAACGTGCAAAACCCTTTAAGCAACTCGACTTATGCCACTCAACAAGGTTACAGCCAGGCGATGTCGATCATTGCAGGTGAAGGCCCAGGCCCTGTTAATCCGGCGCCACCTATAGCACGGATCACAGGTCCCACTGCATTGAAGTCGGGCGAGACCTTCACATTCAGTGGCACTACGTCAACGGGGAGCAATGGCCCGTTGTTGTATCAATGGGCCGTCCCCGGGATGACGGGCGCACAGAATGGCGCGACCATCAGCGGCAAGGCCTACCAAGTCCCAGAAGTAACCACGTTTGAAGCACGATTGATCGTTCGGGACCAGCAAAACGGTAAAACCGATCCGGCGAAGCTCTCCTTTACCGTAGAACCTGCAAGCGGAGACACGGATTACCCTCAGTGGAAACCGAATGGCGGCTATAACAGCGGCTCACAAGTATCCAATTATGGAGTGAAGTACCGGTGCAAACAGGGATCGGCAGGCGCATGGTGCGGGCAGAATGAAAATGAACCCGGCAAACCCGGTTCCACTTTCTGGCAGCGCGCATGGGATGTTGTTCCTTGAGCCACTGGCATATGCACTGACTTGATAACAGCAAGTGCCAAACGTTATAGGGCGCCTTACGGCGCCTTATATCGCGCAACGCTACAATTGGAAGCAGTACTGGTTATAACGCAGTCCTACCGGCGGTGCCCGCTTCCCCAGCGGGCCGGAAGAGTTGATCACAACCGCCGAGTATCGCCATGCGCACACGCATACTTATCACCCCCTTCCAACGCGCCTTTACGCTGCTGGAACTGCTGGTCGTCCTGCTGATCATCGCCCTGCTCGCCGGCTATGTCGGACCCAAGATGTTCGACCGCCTGGAGCTGGCCAAGGTGCAAACCGCCCAAGGCCAGATGAAGTCCATCGCCGATGCGTTGAACCAGTACCGCCTGGACAACGGCAACTACCCCGACGAAGCCCTCGGCCTGAATGCGCTGACTACGCGGCCCGCCAATGCGGGCAATTGGCAGGGGCCTTACTTGAAGACGTTGCCGCCTGACCCCTGGGGCAACCCATATTTCTACAAAAACCCGGGCACCCCGCCCAACGACGCCGAGATCATCTCCCTGGGCCGCGACGGCAAGGCTGGCGGCGTTAACACCTACGCCGACATTGTCTACGGGCTGTAACGGCTCATGTGCGCGCTGCGGATTGTTCTGACGCTTCTGTGCCTTACGGGCACCGCCCAGGCCAATTGCTGGCAACTGGCGGCCAGTCGTTATCACGTTGATCCGCTCTTGCTGTACGCCATCGCCAGGGTCGAGTCCGGCCTCAACCCCCGTGCGCGCAATATCAATGCCGACGGCAGCCAGGACATCGGCCTGATGCAGATCAACAGCCGCCACTTACCGGCATTGGCGCGGTTCGGCATCACCGAACAGCACCTGATCACTCAGCCTTGCACCAGCGTGATGGTCGGCGCGTGGATCCTGGCCGGTTTTATCCGCGAAAACGGCTACGGCTGGCAGGCCGTAGGCGCCTACAACGCCGGGCCCAAGCCGGACCGCGAGGCGCGCCGTACGCGTTACGCCCTGGCGGTGTGGCGTTACTACGGCGAGTTGCTGCAACAGCGCCGGCAACTGGCGAGGCAAACGCCATGATCGAAATAGACGCCCGCATCATCCGCGACGGTCATTTGCAGTCCCTGCACCTGCAAGCCGTTGACCTGGCCCAGGCGCGCCAGCAATTGCAGGCCGACGGCGCCCAGGTCATCTCGCTCAAAGCCCGTCGCCAACTCAAACTGCCGAGCCGGCGCTCCAAGTTCGCCCTCGGCTTGTTCATCCAGGAATTGGTGGTGCTGCTGGACGCCGGCCTGGTGCTGGTAGAAGCGGTGGAAACCCTGCGCGACAAAGCACCGCCGGGGATAAATCGGCAGGTCATGAGCGAGCTACTGGCCTCGATGTATGAGGGTAACTCGCTGTCCAGGGCAATGCAGCTCAAGCCGCAGACGTTTCCTTCATTGCTGATCGCCACCGTAGCGTCCTCCGAACACAGCGGCCAATTGGCCGTAGCCCTGCGCCGCTACCATCACTTTGAAGCGCATTTGGAAACCGTGAAAAAACGCGTCAGCGGTGCCCTGATGTACCCCCTGGTAGTGCTTAGCGTGGGTGCGTTGATCCTGTTGTTTTTGCTGTTCTTCGTGATCCCGCGTTTCGCCTCGGTGTTCGACGCCGTCGCCGACTTACCCGCCACCGCGCGCTTCATGGTGTGGTGGGGCGCGCTGGTAGACGCACGCGGCATGGAGTTGCTGATCGGCCTGGCGCTGGCGGTAGGTGCGCTGGTGCTGCTGTTTCGCAGCGCCGGGTTCAAGCGTCGCGTGGCCGAGCTGTTCTGGAAGATTCCGAGCCTGGGCGCCCAGCGCACGCTGTTCATCCTGGCGCGTTTCTACCGCACCGCGGGCATGTTGCTGATGGGCGGGATGCCGGTGGTTACGGCGGTAGAGCTCTCCGGTGCCTTGCTGCCGGTGGAACGCCAAGCGGCCCTGCGCCAGGCCATGACCGATATCCAGGCCGGTCAGCCATTGTCCACCTCCCTGGCCCGCCACCAACTGACCACCGCCGTCGCCGAACGCCTGTTGCGGGTAGGCGAGCAAAGCGGCGAATTGGCAGCGATGTGCGAGCGCATCGCGCAGTTTCACGATGAAGCCTTGGAGCGCGCCATCGAGCTGTTCAGCAAGGTCTTCGAGCCCTTGTTGATGCTGGTGGTGGGCGGGCTGATCGGCCTGATTGTGTTCATGTTGTACATGCCGATTTTTGAACTGGCAGGCTCCATCCAAGGGTGACGCAATGAGCGAGAACACGCACAAGTGGCAGGCCTTGGCGAGCCAACGGGGCATCACATTGGCGGCATACCTGACCGAATTGCTGACCACCGCCCCTGACCAACTGCACACAGTCGCCGAGCCGTTGGGGCTGCTCCCCATCGGGCCTGAGCAGCTGGGCGAAGACTGGCGTTTCGACCTGTTGCCCCTGCCCCAGGCACTGCTGCATAACGTGCTGCCCCTGGATCACCTGGGCCAACCCTGCCTGGTGCTGGGCGACCCCTTTACCCTGGCCAGCCGACACTGGTTGCAGTCTTCCAGTACCCTGCGCCAACTGCCTCTGGCCATGAGCCTGCCCGGTGCGGTCAACGCCCAGTTGACCAAAGCCGAAGCCAGCCAGCGGGTGATGCAACCCTTCGGCGAAGACGACCCTGACGCACCGATCGGCCAGGCCGCCCAGGAAATCTCCTTGAGCAGCATCGCCCGCGACGACAATCTGGTGGTGCGCCTGGTCAACTCCATGCTGTTCGATGCGCTACAAAGCCGCGCCAGTGACATCCATGTGGAAACCACTCCCGGCGGCCTGGTGATCAAGTACCGCATCGACGGCGTGTTGCAGCAGATGGGCCAGGCCAGCGGCATGGACATGGCCGAGCAGGCGCTGTCGCGGATCAAGGTGTTGTCGGAGCTGGATATCGGTGAGCGACGCGTGCCCCAGGACGGGCGTTTCAAGATGAAGATCCAGGGGCGCGAAGTGGATTTTCGCGTGTCGATCATGCCCAGCATCCACGGCGAAGACGCGGTGCTGCGCATCCTCGACAAATCCCAGCGCGGCGAATCCCTGAGCCTGGAGGCCCTGGGCCTGGCCGCCGACACCATCGCCCGCATCCGCGCCCTGGCCAGCGAGCCCTACGGCATGCTGCTGGTCACCGGCCCCACCGGCAGCGGCAAATCCACAACCCTGTATGCCGCGTTGTCGGAGACCAACACCGGCGAGAAAAAAATCATCACCATCGAGGACCCGGTGGAATACGAACTGCCCGGCGTGCTGCAAATTCCGGTCAACGACAAGAAGGGCCTGACCTTTGCCCGTGGCCTGCGCTCGATCCTGCGCCACGACCCGGACACGATCCTGGTGGGCGAAATCCGCGATGGCGAAACCGCGGGCATCGCAGTGCAGGCGGCGCTGACCGGGCACTTGGTGATGTCGTCGGTACACGCCAATAGCGCATTCAGCGTACTCGAACGTTTCACCTATATGGATGTGGACCCGGCGAGTTTCGTCGAAGCCCTCAACGGCGTGGTCGCCCAACGCCTGGTGCGGCGCATCTGCGCAGATTGCGCGGTGGAGGCCGAACCCGACCCGGACATTGCCCGCCTCGCCCAGTTGCCCGAGGCCCAGTTGAAACAAGGTCACTACCGCGTGGGCAAGGGCTGCGACGCTTGCCGCCACACGGGTTATCGCGGCCGGCTGGCCCTGGCGGAGGTTCTGAGCATGAACGACACCATCAAGGAGGGTCTGCTGGCGCGCAGCTCAGCGTCCATTCTGCGGGAGCTGGCCCGTGGAGCCGGCCATGTGTTTATTCGCGACATTGCCCTGGCCCACGCCGCCCAGGGCGACACCACGCTCAAGGAGATCCACCGTGTCATTTCCCTTTATTGAGCACGTGGTGTGGCTGCATCGCGACGCTGCCGAGTGGGCCGCACGCGCGCGCTGGCGTGGCGCACCTGTCTGGCACGCGCAATGCCAAGGTACGCCGCTGGCCGCCTGCGCCGAACTGTTGGAGCAGGCGCCGCGCGGACGCGTGAAGTTCCTTGACCGGGCCACGGTGCTGCTGGGTTATCCCCATGTGCATTACCTGCTACTGCCGTGGCAACCCGAGGTGTACAGCGCCCAGGACTGGCAAGGTTTCGCCGAGGGGATGTTCAGCCAGCAGGCCAATATCGATGCCGAGCACTGGCAAGTGCAGGTCGCCGATAGCCCGTTCGGTCAACCGCGCCTGGCGGTCGCCACACCACGAGAATTACTGCTGGACCTGCGCGAACTGTTCAAGCTCAACCGCTTGCCGCTGGTGACCTGCACCCCCGTGCTGACGGCGGTCGCCCAACAGTACTGGCGGCACCTGCCTGACGATTGCGTGGTGGCCGTGCCCGAGGCCGGCAGCCTCAGTTGCCTGTATCGACACTTGGGCATCATCGATCAGGTATGCGTGATCCCCACCCAACCCGGCAGCACCTTGAGCGACAACTTGTTTACCGCCGACCTGCTGGTCGAGCGGCATGCCCCGGCCACGCTCGTGGTCAGCAACGCGCCGGCGGAGCATCGCTTGGGGCCCGTGCACCCGTGGCTGGAGGAGGCGCCATCATGAAAGCCAGGCTCGCCGGTGTCTGGCAACAGTTGCGCGCGCCCAGCGCACCGCGTGTCGATTTCCAGCGCCCCGCCCCCACCCACCGCGCCCTGGTGGCCGCGCTGTGGTTGATGACGAGCCTGTTACTGGTGAGCACTTGGCATCACTGGCAACGCATGGTGCACCAGCAGCAACAGACCGATGTGCTGGAGCAGCAATTTATCCAACTGACCCGCCGTCAGGAGCAGTTGATTCAGGCGGCCATCCGCTTGTCGCCCCAGCAAAGACAACAACTGGCGAGCTTCGCCCAGCAAAAGGCCACACCGTTTGCCTTGATGGATGGCGTGGCCCAGGCCTGGTCCAAGGAGATCGCCCTGACCCGCGTAGAGGTCAACACCCAGGCTCAAGTGCTGCACCTGGATCTGGAGGTGAAACAACTGGGCGATGCCTTTCGCTTCGTGGACCGGCTCCAGGCCCAGCCTGGGGTGCAAGTGAACCTGCAACAAAGCGC
Organism: Pseudomonas sp. MD330_10; assembly: GCF_042610415.1. Lineage (NCBI taxonomy): Bacteria > Pseudomonadati > Pseudomonadota > Gammaproteobacteria > Pseudomonadales > Pseudomonadaceae > Pseudomonas > Pseudomonas sp. MD330_10. The sequence goes on along the minus strand of NZ_JBHGZU010000012.1, from coordinate 3,277 downwards.
ACTGAAGAGCAACGACCCGCAGCATCCAGTGCAGGTCAAACTCACCGTTGGCGCAGGGTAGCCGGCCATGGACACCCTCGTTCGCCACCTGCCGCGCCTGCGCTGGCACCTGATGCAGTGGCGCCAGCGCCTGGGCTTCTGGGGCCTGTTGGCCGTGGGCGTAATGGCGGCGGTGCTGTTGATCGAAGTCGTGCTGATTCAACCGGCCAGCAGCGCCGACAGCCAGCGACGCCAGGCGCTGCAAGCGGGTATCGACGAGCAGCCCCAAGACGTTCAAGTGACGGAACCGGCAGTAGTGGAAGCCCTGCCCACGGCACAAGACTTTGCCCCGCGCCTGGAAAAACTGCTGGGCCTGCTGAGCCAACGCGGTTTCATCATTGAGCAAACCACTCTGGCCTACTCCACGCCGGGGGAGACCGGGCTGCAACGTCTGGATGCGCAGATCCCCCTCTCCGGCCCTTACTTCCTGCTGCGCGAGGCCTTGACCGACATCGCCAAAGAGCCAGCGGTACGCATCGAAAACCTCACCCTGGAGCGCAAGGAAATCACCAGCGGCCTGCTCACCATCGACCTCAAAATCAGCGTGCTGGGGGTGGTGGAATGAAACTTCCGTTGTACCTGCGCATCCTGCTGGTGCTGACGTTGATCGGTTGCGGCTGGCTGTTCTGGCAAGACCAGCCCGAGCCCCTCGACAGCGCATCGGCCCCCGTTACCACCAAGCCAGCGCCGAGCGAGCCGGCCGCGCCCACACCCACCGCCGAACCCGCGGAGACGATCGTCGACCTGTTTCCCATACAGACCTGGACCCCGCCGCCACCGCCCCCACCAGTGGACAACGCACCGCGCAGGCCGCCAGCGCTGCCCTTCAAGGTCAGCGCGCAATGGCGCTACGAGAACCAGGCGAAAATCGTCGTGCTCAGCGGCAACGGCGCCCAATACACCTTATGCAACCGCTGCTCGGTGCCGGGGCACATCGTGCCCGGCAAGATGCTGGACGCCCATTACCGCTTGGACAAACTCACCGACACCGCCGTGGTGCTGACTTACATGCCGTTGAAGCATGTCAGCACCCTGCGCCTGGACAAGCACTGACCCGGGAGGGGCACGATCATGCGGCTTAGATGGATTCCCTTGGGCCTGGCGCTGTGCGCAGTGAGTGCGTGTGAAACCCAGCGGGCGATCAAGCAAAGCGATGAGTTGCGCCAACAGGGCGATATCGTGCGTTCGGTCGAGGTGCTGCAAGCCGAGGCCAAGGAAGACCCCGACGATATACAGCTGCGCACCGCGCAGTTCAGCAAGCTGGAGTTGCTGGTGGCCCAGTACAGCCGTGAAGCCAACGCCGCCATGGTGCGTGGTGATGACTCCGCCGCTATCCGCGCCCTGGAGACCATCCTCAAGTACGACCCCAGCAACCTGGGCGCACGCCAGCAAATCCAGAGCATCCAGGCGATGAAACAACTGCGCCCGCAACTGGCGCGGGCCTATGAGATGAAACGCTCCAACCCGGTGGAAGCGCTTAACCTGGTGCGCCAGATCATCGCGCAAAAGCCCAACTACCGAGAGGCCCTGGACCTGCGCAACGCCTTGACCCGCGAGCTGGTGAGTGCCGACCACCTCAGCGCCGACCTCTCCGAGGCCATGCGCAAGCCTTTGAGCCTGGAGTTCAGTTCCCAAAGCCTGACCACGATTTTCGAGACCATCGCACGGTTATCGGGGGTCAATTTCGTCATCGACAAAGACGTCAACCCCAGCGCGTCGGCCAGCATGACCGCCAGCCGCACCACCGCCGAAGACGCGCTGAACCTGTTGCTAACCACCCAGGGCCTGGACAAGAGGATCCTCAACAACAACACAGTGCTGATTTACCCAAAGCGCCCGGACAAAGAACGTGAATACCGCGAGCTGGCGGTGCGCACCTTCTACCTCAGCCATGGCGATGCCAAGGTCGTGGCCGCTGAGATCAAGCAAGTGCTCAAGCCCAAGGAAGTGCTGGTGGACGAGCGCCTCAACGCCGTGCTGGTGCGCGATGGTCTGGACACCCTGAGTGCCGTGGAGAAACTGGTGGAGGCCATCGATATCGCGCAGTCGGAAGTGACCATCGATATCCAGGTGCTGGAAGTCAGCCTCAGCGACGAACTGAACCTGGGTATCCAGTACCCCGGCAGCATCGGCGTGTCCGTTGGCAACCTGAGCAACGTGCCGGCCGGGCTGGCGGGCATCCCGATCAGCGCCCTGCGCGGCATCAACGGCGACAATATTCTGCTGGATGCCAACAGCACCGAGGCGCGGATCAATATGCTGCAACGCAGCGGCAATACGGTGACCCTGGCCAACCCCAGGGTACGGGTGCGCAACCGTGAAGAAGCGCAGGTGAACATCGGCGATAAAATCCCGGTGGTGACCACTACCACGGCCAACCAGATCACCACCTCATCGGTGTCTTACCAGGATGTGGGGTTGCAGATCACCGTCAAGCCGATCATCAGCCTGAGCGATGAAGTGAACCTGGAACTGAACGTGGAGATGAGCCATATCACCAAGCGCATCCCCAGCTCGGACAACGTACCGGCCACCTTTGAACTGGGCTCGCGCGCCACCAAAACCCTGCTCACCGCCCGCAACAATGAGACCCAGGTGGTTTCAGGCCTGATCCGCACTGCCGACGTCGACGAGGGTTCTGGCCTGCCCTGGTTGAGCAAAATCCCGTGGATCGGCAAAAAACTGTTTGGCACCAATGTGAATACCCAGCAGAAAACCGAAATCATCCTGCTGCTGACGCCCCGGATCGAACGCAACTTGGACTTGCCGATTTCCCAGATCAGCACCTTTCACAGCGGCACCGAAGCGCGCAGTTCGACGCAGGGCATGATCCTGCGCGACACCACGGAAAAGATGATCCTCAAACCCACCGGAGGCGACCCGACGCCCGCGCTGCCGCCACCGATGCAGCAACCGGACGCCAACTGGCAGCCCTTGCCGCCGCCGTTACCGGATCTGGTGCCGAAGCCCGAGCCAGCCGCCCTTTAATCTCAGACCTTGAAGAAGATCAAACTGTGGGCCGGAGCTTGCCCCCGATAGCGGTGGTTCAGTTAAAAATACTCAGGCTGACACACAGCAATCGGGGGCAAGCCCCCTCCCACATTGATCACCTTGAGCCGCTTGGGCCGGGGTTACCGGACCTGGCGCCGAATCCCGAGCCCGCCGCCCTTTAATCTCAGACCTTGAAGAAGAACAAACTGTGGGAGGGGGCTTGCCCCCGATAGCGGTGGTTCAGTTA
>NZ_JBHGZU010000128.1:0-243 GCF_042610415.1 Pseudomonas sp. MD330_10 | reverse complement strand
CAAGTCGCGTCTGTCGCGAATATTTTCAAACAAGGTGATCCGCCGTTACCCGGCCTTTGAAGACTTCCTTGGCATGGAAGAGTGCATCGATCAGATCGTCTCCTTCTTCCGCCACGCCGCCCAAGGCCTGGAAGAGAAGAAACAGATCCTCTAACTGCTCGGCCCCGTCGGCGGCGGCAAGTCGTCCCTGGCAGAAAAGCTAAAACTACTTATCGAGAAAGTGCCCTTCTACGCCATCATGTG
>NZ_JBHGZU010000127.1:0-244 GCF_042610415.1 Pseudomonas sp. MD330_10 | reverse complement strand
TGGCGCGGCGGGCAATGTCGTGCCCGTGGTTAACATCGCCACGCCCAACGGCGCCGGCTTTTCCCATAACCAGTTCCAGCAATACAACTTCAGCCCCAACGGCGTGATCCTCAACAACTCCAGCGGCGCGGTGACCAACACCCAGTAGGGCGGCTCCATCGACGGCAACCCCAACCTCAAGTGCGGAGCGGCCAGCGTCATCCACAACGAAGTCCCCGGCAGCAACCCCAGCCAACTACGCGGG
>NZ_JBHGZU010000126.1:0-244 GCF_042610415.1 Pseudomonas sp. MD330_10 | reverse complement strand
AGGCTGGTGATGACCTGGGGCGTGCTGTCCAGTTGTTGGGCGGCCAGTTGCTCGCGCAGCTCGCCGAGGCTCAGGGTGCCTTGTTCGAAGTGTTCGCACAGTGGCTCAAGTAAGGCCCAGTGTTCGGCTAGGGCGCGCAGGACGCGCTTGGGTTCTAACATGGGAATTGCCGCTCGTTGGCGATTAAAAGTCGAGATTGTACTGCATCGGACGGGGGATTTATCCACAGCCGGTCAGAGTGCAG
>NZ_JBHGZU010000125.1:0-244 GCF_042610415.1 Pseudomonas sp. MD330_10 | reverse complement strand
AGCATAGCTAGTCGCTCAGGGTTTGCTGGACGCCGACGCTTGCGTTCGTCCGCTATCCCAGCCGCCGCCCAGGGCCAGGATCAGGTCGATCTGGCTCATGGCGACCTGAGTGTTGGCCGCCGCCTGTTGGGCACGCATTTCGGTGTAAGTGCGCGTGGCCTGATGGTCGGCCAGGAACGAGGCGCGTCCGGCCTGGAAGAAGCGGTGGGTCTGGTACGCTGCCTGCTGCGCCGATTGCTCGGCC
>NZ_JBHGZU010000124.1:0-244 GCF_042610415.1 Pseudomonas sp. MD330_10 | reverse complement strand
CGAGCCTCGCCGGGGTGCTGGCGTATTTTGATCGTCGCCACCTGTCTGCCGATTAAGCCAAGGCGGCTGCCTTGCCGGTGTCCCAGGTGTAGCGCCGATGAAGCGTTTCTATGTGATCCTGGTGCTGGCGATCGCGTTCGCCCTGGCACTGGCTGTGGGCATATCGAAAAACACCGGCAACGTGCTGAATACTTATACACAAGTGCTGCAATAAGAGTCGAGCCAATGGGCGACCCTGTTCACC
>NZ_JBHGZU010000123.1:0-244 GCF_042610415.1 Pseudomonas sp. MD330_10 | reverse complement strand
GTTTCGAGCAGCAGCGCTACCGGGCTAGCGGCCTCAATCTGGTAACGGCTGCCGTCGTGTTGTGGAACACGGTCTAGCTGGAACGGGCTGCGCACGCGCTGCGTGGCAACGGCCATGCCGTTGATGACGCGCTGTTGCAGTCCCTGTCGCCGCTCGGTTGGGAGCACATCAACCTCACCGGCGATTACCTCTGGCGCAGCAGCGCCAGGATCGGCGCGGGCAAGTTCAGGCCGCTACGACCGCT
>NZ_JBHGZU010000122.1:0-245 GCF_042610415.1 Pseudomonas sp. MD330_10 | reverse complement strand
CGCCGCACACTATTACGCCCTTCCGCACTAGGCCAACCTGGACACCCAACACCTCAGCCATTCCAATACACAGCCCAACACAGCCCTGGCCCACGACATCACATCGACGCGCCACCACACCCCCAACCCCAACCACCCCACCCCCCATTTTTGCGCCCTCCCCCGAGTTAAAACATTTTTTTTCGGCCAACCAAACGCAAATTTTACACGCAAAAAACAAACGTACCCGACATCAACCCGGGCCA
>NZ_JBHGZU010000121.1:0-245 GCF_042610415.1 Pseudomonas sp. MD330_10 | reverse complement strand
CAGGATGCATCACGCCTCACCCCACAGTGCCGCGACGTTTCGCTCGCCCAGCGCCGGCCCCACGCTCATGCCCACGCCGGTATGCAACAACGCGGCACAGACCCCCGGCGCCGCCCGTACGAAAGAAAACGGTCCCGGCCCGCGCGCGCCCTAGACCCCCTGCCAGCGCTCGACCACCTGGATCCCACAGCCCAAGGTCTGCTCGGCCAGTTCGAGCATCCAGTTGTCCACCTGTTCGCCGTTTA
>NZ_JBHGZU010000120.1:0-245 GCF_042610415.1 Pseudomonas sp. MD330_10 | reverse complement strand
CGCGCTCGCGGCCTGAACGAATACCTGCAGAACAAGGCGAAGGTCATGCACAGCCTCAAGAATAAGTTGCAGCTCAACTAGGGATATTCGGCCTTAGCGTGGGGGAGGGTGCGCAATGCTCATCCCCACTGCGACCCTGTTACTGCTCTGCGGTTATGTGGGTTTTTCTCGGGCGTCAGGTTAAATCTGCCCACGCTTCTCTCGTCATACCCCTCTGTACGCACTGTGCGAATCCATCACCCGCC
>NZ_JBHGZU010000119.1:0-245 GCF_042610415.1 Pseudomonas sp. MD330_10 | reverse complement strand
ATCGCGTGCGCAACTCGATCCTGATCGACGCCACCGCCGATATCCTGCTGGACGGTAACGCCGAGCGGGCCATCGTCGATGTGGCCCAGCGCCTGTCCTGGGGACACAAGATCGAAGACATCACCGATGTGCGCGGCACCGCGTTTATCCGCCGTGTCACCCGGGCGGGCTGGTACGAAGTGGACTCCACCCGCATCGACCGTCCGGGCATGATCGACAAGATCATCAACCCGTATGTGTACAAC